>DASQWY010000680.1:0-17619 GCA_035640005.1 Actinomycetes bacterium | reverse complement strand
GGTGTCGGCGTCGGAGGTGACCGGGGTGGTGTCGCTGCCGGTGGAGGTCATGCCGGTGGCTCCTGTGGTTGGCTCCGGCCAGTCTACGTCCGGCCCGGGCCGCCGCCTCAGGCAGCGACCGGCCAGGTGTGGACGGGCCGGTCGGCGGCGGACAGCTCCAGGTAGCGTTCCAGCAGCTGGTGGAGGGCGCGGCCGCGGCCGAGGCGGGGTTCCAGGGCGGCCAGGGTGCGGACCTGCCAGCGGGCGCCGGTCTGGCCGGCGGCGAGCCGTTCCTGGACGACCGCCAGCAGCCGGCCGGTCTCGTCGGCGTCCACGCCGGCGTCCTTGAGGGCCTGCCCGGCCTCGGGCAGCAGCCGCCGGGCCAGCTCGGCGGCGCCGACCCGCTCCAGGCGGCCGCCGGGTGCCGGCCAGTCCAGCTCGGCGTCCAGGCCGAGCCGGGCGGCGCGGTAGAAGTTCGCCTGGGCGCGGGCGAACGGGAAGCGCTCCAGCCACGCCGGCGCCTCGGGAGCGACCGCCAGGATCAGGCCGAGCAGGAAGGCGGCGTTGGCGAGCATGTCGACGATGGTGGGGCCGGCGGGCAGGGCGCGCAGCTCCAGCCGCACGTGGCCGCCGTCGCTGGCGTCGAACACCGGCCGGTTCCAGCGCCACACGGTGCCGTTGTGCAGCCGCAGCTCGTCCAGGTGGGGGAGGCCGCCGTCGCCGACGACGGCCAGAGGGTCCTCCTCCGACAGCAGCGGCAGCAGGGGAGGGTGCAGCCTGATGGCCTCCTCGAACAGCTCGGCGGCGTCGCGGCGGGCCCAGCCGGTGCCGAAGGCGACCCTGGGCACCTGCCGGCCGCGGGCGGCCTGGTCGCGGTCGTCGGTGGCCTGTTCGAACAGGGCGACCCTGGTCTCCGCCCACAGCCGCCGGCCGAGGAAGATCGGGGAGTTGCCGGCGGCCGCCAGCACCGGGGCGGTGGCCATGGCGGCGGCGTTCCAGGTGGCGGCGAAACGGTCGGGGTCGACGCGCAGGTGGACCTGGAAGGAGGTGTTGGCGCCCTCCAGGGCGACGTCGTCGCGGACGATCTCGACCGGGTCGGGGTCGGCCCCCTCGATCCGCACCCGGATCGGCTCCTTGCGCTGGCGCAGCACGGCCTTGTCCAGCGCGCGGTAGCGGGCGCTGTCGGTGATGGCGCCGCGGTGCAGGTCCTCGGCGCGCAGGGTGGGCAGGATGCCGACCATGGCGACGCGGCCGCCGTGGTCGGCGGCGGCCCGCCGCACCGCGCCGACCGCGTCGGCCATCTGCCGGCCGAGGCCGCCGAGCGACCGGCCGGCCAGCGACGACGGGTTCGGGTTCAGCTCCAGGTTGAAGCGGTCGACCTCCAGGGTCACCCGCCGGTCGCCGGCGCCGTCCAGGACCGCGGCGTTCTCGGCCAGGGGCCGGCCGGCGTGGTCGACCAGGAACAGCTCCAGCTCCGCGCCGACGGTCGGCGCGCCCACGCCGAAGCCGGGCCGTGCCAGCAGCGCCCGCAGGGCGGCCAGGCACGCCTCCAGCCGGTCGGCGAAGCGGCCGTACTCGGCCTCGTCGAAGTCCTCGCGGTCGATCTCGATGCCCATGACCACCTCACGGTAGCGCGACCGGGGTATACAACCGGGAGACGCGAGCCGGAGCTGCTGAGGGGTGGAGTCATGACCGTGAGCGAGCTGGCCGGGCGGCTGGCGGAACCGTCGCAGCTGGTGGACGTCGAGCAGCTGCTGCGGGCCTACCACGAGCGGCGGCCGGACCCCTCCGACCCGGCCGAGCAGGTCGCCTTCGGCACCTCCGGGCACCGCGGCTCGTCGCTGGACGGCGCCTTCAACGAGGCGCACATCGTGGCGATGACCGAGGCGGTCCGCCGCTGGCGGCAGGAGCACGGGGTGGACGGCCCCCTGTTCCTGGGCCGCGACACCCACGCGCTGTCGGAGCCGGCGTTCCGTACCACGGTGGAGGTGCTGGCCGCCGCCGGGGTCGAGGTGGTGATCGACGCGGCCGACGGGTTCACGCCCACCCCGGCGATCTCGCACGCGATCATCAGCCACAACCGCGGCGGCGCCGCCGGGGTCGCCGACGGGATCGTGGTGACCCCCTCCCACAACCCGCCCGCCGACGGCGGGTTCAAGTACAACCCACCCAGCGGCGGCCCGGCCGACACCGACGTGACCGGCTGGATCCAGCGGGAGGCCAACCAGCTGCTCGGCGCCGGCGTCGACGGGATCGGCCGGGTGCCGTTCGAGCGCGCCATCGGCGGCGTGGGCCGCCACGACTACGTGGCCGCCTACGTCGGCGACCTGGAGGCGGCGGTCGACATGGCGGCGATCCGCGCGGCCGGCCCGCGGCTCGGCGTCGACCCCCTCGGCGGCGCCAGCCTCGCCTACTGGCAGGCGATCGGGGAGCGCTACGGCCTGGACCTGGAGGTTACCAACGACGCGGTCGACCCGACCTTCCGGTTCATGCACGTGGACTGGGACGGCAAGATCCGCATGGACTGCTCCTCGCCGTACGCCATGGCCGGCCTGCTGGAGCTCAAGGACCGCTTCGACGTGGCCTTCGGCAACGACGCCGACGCCGACCGGCACGGCATCGTCACCCCCGCCGCCGGGCTGCTGAACCCCAACCACTTCCTGGCCGCCGCGGTCGCCTACCTGTTCGGCGGTGAGCGGGCCTGGCCGGAGCGGACCGCGGTCGGCAAGACGCTGGTCTCCAGCGGCATGATCGACCGGGTCGCGGCCTCGCTCGGCCGGCGGCTGCTGGAGGTCCCGGTCGGCTTCAAGTGGTTCGTGGACGGCCTGCTGGACGGCTCGCTGGGGTTCGGCGGGGAGGAGAGCGCCGGCGCCTCGTTCCTGCGCCGCGACGGCGCCGCCTGGACCACCGACAAGGACGGCATCCTGCTGTGCCTGCTGGGCGCGGAGATGACCGCCCGCGGCCGCGACCCCGGCCAGCGCTATGCCGACCTGGCCGACCGCTTCGGCCGCCCCGCCTACCGGCGGGTCGACGCCGCCGCCACCCCGGAGCAGAAGCGGGTGCTCGGCGAGCTGTCCCCCGAGCAGGTCCGCGCCGACGAGCTGGCCGGCGAACCGATCCGCCAGGTGCTGACCACCGCACCCGGCAACGGCGCCCCGATCGGCGGGCTCAAGGTCGTCACCGAGCACGGCTGGTTCGCGGCGCGCCCCTCCGGCACCGAGGACGTCTACAAGGTCTACGCCGAGAGCTTCCTCGGCGGCGACCACCTGGACCGCATCCTGGAGGAGGCCCAGGCCCTGGTCGCCGACACCCTCGCCGCCGCCGGCGTGGGCGGCTGACGGCCTCACCCTGCTGTAGTCCACGCCGCCGCGGCTACCACCGGCGCGGCAGCCGCGGCGGCCCGCCTGCGCCGAACGCGGTAGCGCAACTGCCGCCGCCCGGCCGACGACGCCCAGCCTCCCCGGGAGCACCATCGGAGTGTCACACCGAGAAGCTCCCCAGGAGGCCCAGATGTCCCAGGCAACCGCCACCGCCCCCCGCGCCCGCCCCGAGACGCCCCGCGCCCTGTTCCCCGTCGACGTCGACGCCGGCGTCGACGCCGGCAGCATGCTGGTCGCCCTCCACGAGCGCGTCGAGCGGCAGTTCCAGGCCTACGAGGACGCCAACGGCAGCCACGCCAGGCAGTACCGCGCCCTCGGCGCCATCACCCAGGCGCTCGCCACCCACGTCGCCGTGGAGGACGAGCTGCTCTACCCGGCCGTGGCCGACCACAACGGCCGCCACGACGACGAGATCGCCCGCCAGCTGCAGCAGGACCACCTGCTCGACCTGCTGCTGGTCGAGCTCGGCGCCATGATCCCCTCCGACCGCGGCTTCGACGCCAAGGTCCGCGTGCTCATGCAGGTCTTCCGCCAGCACGCCCGCGACGCCGAAACGCTGGTCGTGCCCGAGCTGCGCCGGCACCTGGACCCGGCCGAGCGCGAGGTCCTCGGCCGGCGGCTGCTGGAGCGGGTCGCCCAGCTGGAGGGCCGGCCCCGGAGGGGATGGTGAGCGGCGTGACCGCCGTGCCGCCGCGGTCGCCCCACCGGGTGGCCTCCACCGTGGCCGGGGTGCCGGTCGCGGTGGAGGCGGCCGCGTTCCTGGCGGCGTCGGTGTCGCACGCGGGCGTGCGCGTGCCGCTCGGCGTCGGCGTGGTGGCCGAGCCGGTGATCGTGCCCGCCACCATCGTGGAGGGACTGATCGCGGCCGGCTTCGCGGTTGCCGCCTGGGCGTCGTTCGCCGGGCGGCCATGGCGCTGGCAGGCGCTGGTCGGCGCCCACGGCCTGTCGGCCGGCGGCGTGCTGCTCGGGATCGCCGCCCTGGCCGCGGGCGGCGGCCCTCGGACCGGGAGCAACGACGCCTTCCACCGGGTGATGCTGACGATCGCCGTGGTGGCGCTGGTCGTGCTGTGGACGCCGCAGGTCAGGGCCGCCCTGGGCAGGTTCGGCCGCGGATCGTAGGGGCCGCGGGTCAGGTGGGGTCCGGGACCAGCGCCTGGTTGAGGGAGGCGTGAACGGGCAGCACCTGGGTGATGCCGGTCAGGCCGAGCACCTGGCGCACGCGCGGGGTCGGGGCGACCAGGGTGATGGAGCCCTGGTGCTGCCGTACCCGGTGCAGCGCGCCGATCAGGACGCCGATGCCGCTTGAGTCCAGGAAGCTGACCTGCGCGAGGTCGACGAGCAGGTGGTGCACGCCGCGGGAGGTCAGCTCCAGCAGCGCGGCGCGCAGCTGCGGGCAGGTCGCCAGGTCGATCTCGCCGGCGACGTGGACGACCGCCCGCTCGCCGTGCGGTTCGACGCGAAGCTGCAGGTCCATCCGGGTCTTCTGGGTCCGTGCCGGGTGGCGGGGCCGGCGTGGTTCTCGCCCGGTGACGGGCAGCAGGTTCGCGAGCAGCCGCGCCGCGTCGTGCAGGACGGTGGATCCTCGGGCTGCCGGCCTGGAGACCGGATGGTGCATGCTCCCTCCAGCGGTGGTGTCCGCGCTCGGGTTGATGATGTGTGCTGATCGCCGAACCTAAACGTGGCGGCCGCGGCTGCCAGGGTGCGGCCTGGAAGGAGGGATCGGCCGGTGACGGCGGTGGCCCTGTGGCGGGTGGAGGTGGGCGGGCGGCCGCGGCTGGCGCGCGGCCCCGCCGAGGGCGGCCCGGCGGAGCTGCTGGCGGCCGAGGCGACCGTGGACGGCGTGCTCGGCGGCGGCCCGGGCGCGCTGGCGGAGCTGCTGGAGGGCCCGGCGCTGGGGCCGGTGCCCGACGGCGCCCGGGTGCTGGTCCCGGTCGGCGCGCAGCCGGTGTGGGCGGCGGGGGTGACCTTCCGGCGCAGCCGCGACGCCCGCCTGCAGGAGTCGGGTGGCCTGGACGCCTACGACCGGGTCTACCTGGCCGAGCGGCCCGAGCTGTTCGTCAAGGCGTTGCCGGGGACCGCCAGGGGGCCGGGGGAGCCGATCGGCGTGCGCGCCGACTCCTCCTGGGACGTGCCCGAGCCGGAGCTGGCGGTGGTTGCCGACCGCCGCGGCGAGATCGTCGCCTACCTGATCGGCGACGACGTGTCGTCGCGCTCGATCGAGGGCGAGAACCCGCTGTACCTGCCGCAGGCGAAGGTGTACCGGGGCAGCTGCGCGCTCGGGCCCTGCCTGGTGCCGGTCGGCGAGGCGCCCGAGCCTGCCGGCATGCGGATCGCCCTGGCGATCGAGCGGGACGGGGCGGAGCTGTTCGCGGACGGCTGCGCCGTGGCCGACATGCGGCGCAGCCTGCCGGAGCTGGTCGACTGGCTGTGGCGCGGCCAGCAGCTGCCGCTGGGGGCGGTGCTGCTGACCGGCACCTCGATCGTCCCGCCGCCGGAGCTGACCCTGCGGCCTGGCGACCGGGTGACGATCACGATCACCGGGCTGGGGACGCTGCGCAACCCGGTCGAGCTGGTCGACACCGGCTCGCGCGTCCTGTGGTAGGGAGCCGCTAGGCTGGCGCTCCGTCCGATCCGCGGGGAGGTTGCCGATGTCCACGGTTTCAAGCGCCAAGGTGGTGGCGCCGGGAGAGGGCAAGACCGTCAAGCTGTTCGGCGTGCGGTTCGACTACAAGGTCGAGCACGCCGACGCGGGCGGGAACCTGGCCGTGCTGGAGGTGCTGATCCCGCCGCGGACGCTGGTCAAGCCCCACAACCACTCCAGGGAGGACGAGTACTCGCTGGTGCTGGCCGGCACGGTCGGGGTGCGCATCGGCGACCGGGTGCTGCAGGCGGCCGCCGGCGCCTCGCTGGTCAAGCCGCGCGGGACCCCGCACGCCATGTGGAACGCGGAGGCCGAGCCGGCGACCGTGGTCGAGATCCTGTCGCCGGGCGGGCTGGACAGCTACTTCGAGGAGCTGGCGCCGGTCCTGCGGCACGAGGGCGGCGCCGGCCCCAAGGAGTACGACGAGCTGGCCGCGCGCTACGGGCTCACCATCCAGGACGACTGGATCGAGGAGCTGGAGCGGACCTACGGCGTGAAGCTGTAGCCCGGGTGGTTCGGCGCGGCCGGGCCGCGAGGATGTCCGGATGGGCCCGCCCTCAGGGGACGGGGACCCCGACCACGTAGAGGCGGTCGCGCCGCACGAGCTCGAACCCCAGCTTCTCCGCCACCCGGAGGCTGGCCAGGTTGTCGGGCGAGGTCGTCCAGCTCGGCGCGCGCCCCCGCTCGAGGGTGTCGGCGCAGACGGCGGCGGCGCAGGCGGTGCTCAGGCCGGCGCCGCGGAAGCGCGGCTCGGTCGCCACCCCGACGTCCTCGTGGCGCTCCCCGACGAAGAACGGGCAGGCGACCGAGACCAGCCGCCCGCCGGCGAACGCTCCCCACCCCGTGCCGCTGGCCGCCAGCCCGGCCGGGCCGCCCCAGGTCTTGGCGACCCAGGCGGTCTCCTCGCCCAGCCCGCCGAGCAGCCCGGCGTCGCCGTCGCGCAGGCGCCGCACCCGGCCGCCGGGGGCGGGCGGGCGCCCGCGCAGCACGAACACCAGCCGGTCCCACTCCACCAGGTCGGCGAAGGCGGCCCGCAGCAGCGGCAGGAACCGGGCCGGCGCCTCCACGAAGCCGGCGACGACGCTGCGCAGGCCGGTCAGTTCGAGCGCGTCCGGGTCGCCCGCCAGGCTCCAGTTGCCGGCGACCTCGGCCAGCACCGCGCGTGGCTGCGGCCAGCGGTCGGCCAGGCAGGCGCCGTTGCCGGTGTTGGCCACGTGCGGCCAGACCAGCGGCCCCGGCCGTTCGGGGACGAACCAGGGCCGCAGGGCGGCGACCTGCCCGGCCGGGACAGATACCAGCCCGCGCGCCACGGCAGGTTTCAGCCGATGAGCGGCAGGCGGGGATCGGGGTGCTCGGCCCGGCCCGACGCCGCCCGCACCCACGCCAGGTCGTCGGCCAGGTCCGCCGGCCGGCCCGCGACCGTCCGCCGGGCCAGCAGCTCGTCCAGGATCCTGGCGGTGATGGCAACCCCCTCGGGGGTGGCGACCGGCTCGCGGCCGAGCGCGTCGGTCAGGTCCATGCCGTGCACCACCGCCTCCACCACCCGGCTGGGGACGAACTCGTCCAGCCGCATCAGCGCGTAGTAGCCGGAGCCGACCGTGGCGGGCGGGGTCGCCCGCGACTCGGCGATGGTGGCGGTGAAGGTGTCGTGCAGCACGTCGGGCATCTGCTCGGGGGTGCGGTCCTTGACCATCGTGTAGGCGTAGTCGTACACGACCGGGGCGACCTCGCTGCGGGGGAAGATGAAGAAGCTGACCCGGTCGCGGCCGACCTGCCCCCGCTGCGGCTCGGCGATCAGCATGCGGGTCAGGCCGATGGAGATGTCGAAGTGGCCGGCCAGCTCGAACAGGGTCCAGTGCGGCAGCGACTCGTCCAGCGGCCGCAGCCTGGTCGGCGTGCGCCAGTCCTGCCCGGTCAGGTCGCGGAAGGTCGCCTCCACCCGGCCCAGCTCGGCCTCCAGTGTGCGCACCGCGTCGTCGTAGGAGTAGGAGTCCATGGGCGCCTCCGGGGGACGGCCTGCTCTGCCTGCCGGTTCATGATGCTCGCCGGCCCGGCCGCGCGCGAGCCCCGCGTATCCTTGGCGTCCACCCCACGGCCCGCCGAGGAGGACCGCACCGTGACCGAGGCCGGCAGCCGCAACCTCGCCGACGAGAAGCTGACGCGGGCGGTGCTCGCCAGCTTCGAGCAGTCCACCAGTCCCCGCTTCCGGGAGATCGTGCGCAGCCTCGTCAGCCACCTGCACGCGTTCGTGCGGGAGGTGGGGCTGACCGAGGAGGAATGGGCGCGCGGCATCGACTTCCTCACCCGCACCGGGCACACCACCACCGACAAGCGGCAGGAGTTCATCCTGCTGTCGGACGTGCTGGGCGTGTCGATGCTCACCATCGGCATCAACGACCGGCGGCCGCCGCCGGCGACCCAGCCGACCGTGTTCGGCCCCTTCTTCGTGGAGGGCTCGCCCCGGTTCGAGCTCGGCGACGACCTCGCCGGCGGCGCCCCCGGCGAGCCCTGCCTGGTCCAGGGCCGCGTGCTGTCCCTGGCCGGCGAACCGGTCGCGGGCGCCCGCATCGAGGTCTGGCAGGCCGACGACGACGGCCTCTACGACGTCCAGTACGAAGACCTGCAGGGGGCGCGTGGCCGCGGCCACCTGCTGCCCGGCGACGACGGGCGCCTCTGGTTCTGGACGGTCAAGCCGTCCGCCTACCCGATCCCGGCCGACGGGCCGGTCGGCGAGCTGCTGGCCGCCGCCAACCGCAGCCCGATGCGGCCGGCGCACGTGCACTTCATGGTGACCGCCCCCGGCTTCCAGCCGCTGACCACCCACGTGTTCGTGGACGGCGACCCGTACCTGGACAGCGACGCCGTCTTCGGCGTCAAGAGCTCGCTGATCGCCCCGTTCGAGCGCCACCAGCCGGGTCCGGCACCGGACGGCACCACCCGGGACGCGCCGTTCTGGACGGTCAGCTACGACCTGGTGCTCGCCCCCGCCGAGGCAGACGTCTAGTCTGCCGGGTCGCCCGGCACCGTCGCCGACGTGATCCGCACCGTCATCACGACGTCCCGGAACCGCTCGGGTTCCTCGAGGTGCGGGGTGTGGGCGGACTGCTCAAACCACACCAGCTGCTTCGATGGGGCTTCGAGCGCGTCGTAGAAACGCTGCGCCGCTTCGCCGGGCGCGACTTGGTCCAGCCGACCCTGCACCATGACGATCGGCACCCCGACGCGCGGCATGGTGCGAACCAGATCGGTCGCAGCGAGCTCCGGTACGAGGGCTGCCTGTGACGCCCTGATCCCACGAAGGGTCGGAAGACGTCTGCGGGCGAATAGTCGCGTGACCGAGCCAAGCTGACGAGGAGTGCGCGGGCCGTTGCGTTGTAGCTGGCGTTGGTTGCGAAACCCCCGAAGTTGGCCACCCAGCGGAACCGCGTGGAGAATTCCTTCAGGCCCAGATGCGGGGGCGGGCCGATCCTCTCCAGCTGTCGCGCCGCACGTCGATTGCCGCGCTCGCGAGCGGCCCGGAGCGCGAAGGCACAGGCATTGGTCTCGGCGGCGGCGATGTCGACGTCCATCCCGACGGCGATCAGCGTGCCGACGAGGTCGGGCCGCTGCACAGCCGCGTACGCCGCGAACGTCGCACCGAAGGAGAACCCGGCGACGACTGGCGCGCAGCGAGAGCCCGGTGCCCCGTTGGTCCCAGTAGACAACCGTGAAGGCGTCTTCCAGTGCGAGCAGCCGCTCGAAGCGGCGCGCCTCATTGATGATCGGCAGCCCGGGGCCCAACTGCATCAGCAGGAGCGGCGGGTTGGACGTGCTCGTCCCGCGAATCCGGATCCAGTGTCGCGCGGTACCGAGGCTCATCGCGTCTCCGTTCGCAGCTGTCCTGGGCACGTTCGATCACCGGCCGTGCTTCGCCTCGGCGGCCGGATGCGGCTGCTCGCCCCTTTTGACGGCGTCGGCACCGAGCAACTCGCCGCCCGCCGCGAGGCAGAGCTCTGCACCGAACGCGCGCGCGACCGTGGTAGCGCCGAGCGGGGCCGACCGGAGAGCGGCCTCGACGGCCAAGATCGCTGCGCGGGCGGTGTAGCGGTAGCCCTCTCCGGTGCGCATCCACGACTCGGCGCTCCGCCCGTCGGCGGCCGTCGCCCGCGCCCAGAGAAGGCTCTCCACGGCGTTCGGTGCGCTCGTCGGCTCGGACGCCTTGGCGCGGCGACGCCGCTCGCCAACCAGCCGGGTCAGAGCGGGCAACGCCGGCATGGCGAGTCTTGCCACGACGGGTGGCATCGGGACCTCGAGCGACACCGTGACGTTCGGTATGCCGGTCGTGTGTCCCGTCAGAACGAGGTCGGCGGTTGGGAACGGCATGAAGGTGCGGCGGCCCGCGGGTGTCAGGAGCCGGCGAGCGCCGGCACCCAGGCGGGTGCGGACCAGCCGACCATCGAGCCGGATCCATCCGCCACTCGCGAGCGCCTGCGTCCGGCTGGCGCTCGCGCCTGGGCTGGACCCCTCGGTGCCGAGGAGGATGGCCAGGTCGAGCTGGGTCGCGGCCGGCACCTGGTCCGCAACGAGTCGTGCGAGCCCGTCGCTCGCCACCGTCCCGAACCCGACCGCCGACAGCGCCGTGATGCCGCGCGCACGCGCACGTTCGCCGGCGGCCAGGACGGCACGGGCGACCGGTATCTCATTCGCGACATCGAGGTAGTGCACGCCGGCGTCGAGACACGCTTGCAGCACCGGCGGCGCGGTCGTTCCGAACGGGCCGGCAGCCAGGAGCACGAGGCGAGCACCGCCGATGAGCCTGCCAACGTCCGTGACCTCACCGGCGACCCAGCTCAGGTCGAGCCGTCCGGCCAGACGGCGAAGGCGATCCGGGCTCCGGCCGGACAAGACGGGACGGTGCCCTCGTGCGACCGCCTGCTCGGCGATCAGGGTCCCGGTTCGACCCGTCGCTCCGTAGAGCAGCCAGGTCTCGGTCGACGCGGCTTCGTCCACGCGCTCACCCATCGACGCCGCCTCGGCGCTGGGTGCCGGGGCGCCGCCGTCCGGCGACACGGTGCTCTCGGACGCATCCATCTCGCTCTCCTTCAACGGTTCTCGAGCAGGCGTCGGGCCGCCGTCGGGTCGTGCGCCGGCAGGATCGTCAGCCCCGGCATCCGGCTCTTGAGGGCGAGAACCCTGTCCGTGGCCGTGCGGAGGCCGCGCCGGTCGCCGACGCCGGGCACCTGACGACGCTCGAGGAGGTCGGCGCGGTACGTCAGATCACCCACGAGCAGCAGAGGTGGTCGCGTCCCCAGGCGAACGAGCAAGGACACCGAGCCCGCGGTGTGGCCGGGAGTCGGCAGGAGCACGAGAGAGCCATCTCCCATGAGGTCCAGTGATTCGGTGAACGGAGACACGCTCGCGTCGCCCGTTGGCTCGAACGTGACCTGACGCCACCTCAGCCACGGGATCTCGATGTGCTTGCGCAGGAATCCGGTGAGCTCGGGCTTGACGCCGGCAAGCTGCTGCCATTCGGCTCCGGAGACCAGGAGCTCCGCTTCCGTCAGCTCCCGGAGCCCGCCGATGTGGTCCTCGTGAAGGTGCGACAGGATCGCCCTGCACACGTCGGTCGGCGAGTAGCCGAGCGTATCCAGCTGCGCCGTGAGCGTGTCCTTCTCGCCGATGTGGAACCGCGCGAGACGGTCGTAGAGGTACCCGGTGAATCCGTTGGGGAAGTACGCGTGATCGGTGACCGATGCGCGATCCTGGCCCGTGTCGAACAGGATGAGGCCGTCGGCATGCTCGATGACGTAGACGTTGATCGGGAGCGGCTGTGTCCATCGCCGCGACGTCAGCAGCCACCAGTACAAGGGCTTCCTGCTCCCATACAGCTGCTCTGGATGGATCTGGACGGTTCCGGTGCTCACGACCGACACCGCCTTCACCGGGCCCGACGCTCCACGTTCCGCGGAGACGGCAGTCACGCTTGCCATGGTGGAGCCTCCTTGCGGCCTGGCTCTTCGGGTGATCACGACGGGAGCAGCGTGGATCGACATGCCCCTGCGCGTCAGTGACTTCAGTCGGAGGCCCGAGTAACCAAAGTCACGAGACCGTTGGCGGCCAGGACTCGGCGTGGAGGCGGGCGGGATCGAGAATTGCAATGCTGTCCGGCGCCGTCGCGACGATGCCCGCCACCCGAAGATCGCGCAGGACCCGAGCAACCACCTCGCGCACTGATCCGACGGCGTCCGCGAGCTCCTGCTGTGACACGAGCGCGACGAGCCGGCCGTCAGGGGGCTGGTGATCGGACGCGAGATCGAGGAGATGCGCCGCGACTCGCTGCTTCACCGAGCCGAACGTGTTGACCGCGGCCACGTAGAGGGTGTCGTAGAGCCGGCGGTTGAGCTCCTCCGCCAGATGCCAGGCGACGCGTGCGTCCCTGTGCGCCAACTCCGTCAGCTTGGCGCCGTTGATGCTGAAGAACGTCGACGGAGCGATCGTCTGGACGCCGACGTTCAGGGGTCCGCCCACGACCGCGGCAATCCCCAGGACGTCGGATTCCCGCGCGTACCGCACCGTCACCTGTCGACCCTCCGGCGAGCTCAGGTACACGCGAAGGAGCCCGCGGATGACGAGTGCGGCCCTCGGAGGCGAACCGGGCCGATAGACCGTGATGCCGCCCGGATAGTCGAAGCGCTCTCCATTGGCCAGGAGCTCCTCGACGACCTCCGGCGGGAGCGCGGCCAGGAAGCTGCCGGCGAGCGCATCACGGACCTCTTGATCGGCGACCATCCCGCGCCACCTTCCACTGCCTCGACCCACCGCCCAACCACGAGTTTCCCAGGTCAGGCAGTCCCTGCAGAAGAGCCACCGAGGATGACGCCGGGCCAGACGTCGCGGATGGCCCCCTGGCCGGGAGATGCGAGCTGGAAAGGGCATCCCAGAACGAGGTGGATGGCCGGCGGCAGCGTGCTCGTCAGTCAGGACCGCGGCGCAGCAGGACCAGGGGGGAGACGGGGCCGGCGCCCGCCTCGCGGAGGCGGGCGCCAACTTCGGTCAGGGTCCACTTGGAGTCGGCGGTGTCGTCGACCAGCAGCACGCCGCCCGCGGGCACCGGGCCGGTGACGGTGAAGGCGCCGTGCACGTTGCGGCACTGGTGGGCGCTGTTGGCCATCTCCAACTGCGGCGGGTCGTCTCGGGTCCGGTCCAGGACGCGCCGCAGGGGGAGACGCCCAACGTCGGCGATGCGGCCGGCCAGGTCCTCCACCAGCTTGGGGTGGCGACGGGAGGGCACGAACGTCACCCAGCTCGGCCGCTGCGGCCAGTCCCAGCGGGCCAGCACCCGCACGACCGCGTCCACGACCTCGTCGGGGATTGGTCCGTGGACCGCCAGCAGGTCCCGCACGACCGGCCCCCAGCCGGGGCCGCCGAGGGTGGCCAACGCCCGGCCTGGCTGCACCCGCAGGTGCTCGGGGATGCGGCCGCGCAGCCCGGGAAGCCCCTGCGGCCACTGCAGCCGCGGGCTCACGGTGAGGTCCTGGCCGGCGAGGAACCGCCTGGCCTCGGCGGCCAGCGCCGGCGACACCTTCGGTGCGGGTCGCTGCCCGGTGCAGTTGGCGCAGCGTCCGCACGGGCTGGGATCCGGGTCGTCGAGCTGGGCGCGCAGGTAGGCCATCAGGCACCGGTCGGTGCTGGCGTAGGCCAGCATGGCCGCCTGTTCGGCCTTGCGGGCGGCCGCGACCCGCTGGTGCCGGTCGGCGTCGTAGCGCCACCGGGCGTCGGTGCGTTCCCAGCCGCGTGGCACCCGACGGACGGCGCCTTCGACGTCCAGGACCTTCAGCATCAGCTCCAGCCGGGTGCGGCTGAGGTTGGCGACCTCCTCCAGCAGCCCGGTCGGCATCGGCCCGCCAGCCGCCTCCAGCGCGCCCAGCACCGCCGCCACCTGCTCACGGGGCGGAAAGGCAGTGGAGGCGAACCAGTCCCAGATCGACCGGTCCTCGGCACCGCACAGCAGCACCACCTCAGCGCAGTCCAAGGCGCGGCCGGCCCGGCCGATCTGCTGGTAGTAGGTGACCGGCGAGTCCGGGGACTGGAAGTGGATGACGAAGGCCAGGTCGGGCTTGTCGAAGCCCATCCCAAGCGCCGAGGTGGCGGCCACGACCTTCACCTGGTTGGCCCGCAGGGCGTCCTCGACCTCCAGGCGCTCCTGGGGATCGGTGCGGCCGCTGTAGGCCCGCGCGCTGATCCGCTGGGCCGTAAGCCAGCCGGCGACCCGCTCGGCGTCCCCGACGGTCAGGCAGTAGACGATGCCCGACCCCGGCAGCTGCGGGATGCGCTCGGCCAGCCACGCCAGCCGATCGGCCTGGCTGGCGACCTGCAGCGCCGACAGCCGCAGGCTCTGGCGGTCCAGCGACCCCCGAAACAGCAGCGGGGTGGCGCCCAGCTGCTCGGCGACGTCGGCCATGACCCGCTGGTTGGCGGTTGCCGTGCAGGCCAGCACCGGCGTGGCGGGATCCAGCTCGTCCAGCACCCGGACCAGCCGGCGGTAGTCGGGGCGGAAGTCGTGGCCCCAGTCGGAGATGCAGTGGGCCTCGTCGATCACCAGCAGCCCAACCCGCTTCGACAGGTCGGGGAGGACCTCGGCGCGGAACTGCGGGTTGTTCAGCCGCTCCGGGGAGACCAGCAGCAGGTCGACGCGGCCCGCGGACAGCTCCGCCTCGACCTGTCGCCACTGCTGGATGTTGGTGGAGTTGATGGTGGCGGCCCGGATGGCGATCGCTTCGGCCTTGGCGACCTGGTCGCGCATCAGCGACAGCAGCGGCGATACCAGCAGGGTCGGGCCCGCTCCGCCGTCACGCAGCAGCCTGGTCGCCAGGAAGTACACCGCGGACTTCCCCCAGCCGGTTCGCTTGACGACAACGACACGGCGGCGGTCGACGACCAGGGCGTGGACGGCGGCCAACTGGTCGTCCCGCAGCACCGCCCCGGGGCCCGCCAGGGTGGTCAGCAGCGCCTGCGCGCGTTCGGCCAGCGCTGTGCCTGGCCGACCATGTGGGCGCTGGTCGGAGAGAGACGTTGATGGCATGGAGTCTCCTGGTATCAGACGACCTGGGGCTGGTCGCCTGCGCCGAGAGCATACGAACCGGCCAGGACACCGCCGCCGACATCCTGCCCGGCCGGCGGGTGGTGAGCTTGGCAGCTCCGGCGCCGCAGCAACCGAGGCGCTACCGGCCAGGGTGGGCGGCAACCGTCAAGCGGGCGCAACGGGTGGTCCGTTCAGTGCGAACTGTGGCCGGTGACCGCCCGTTCCAGGTCGCCCCGCCGTCGTCGGGCGGGACGTCGTCGGGCGGGCGGTTCAGGAACAGCAGGTGGACATCCTGGACCGGCTCCGGCTGCCATCCCTCCCGGCCCAGGTCGGGTGGGCAACGCTCGGCCAGAGGCCGGCCGCGCTCGTGCCGCAGTCCAACCATGGTGGGCTCCTCCCGAGGCTGGGTGACGGCGACACGGAGTTTGCCGCACCACGCCCGGCACTGCCGTGGGTTATCCACAACCCGCCGTGGCGGGCACGCGGGCGGCCACCGACGGCCGTCCTCGAGCAGGCGCTCACAGGACCGTGATCGTCGGTATCGCCGAGTAGGGCGTCAGGTTGTCGGTGAGGAGCCTCTGCCTGGATGGCAGCCGCTTGCCCTGGATGGTGGCAGCATCGGCCTGGCGGTCCCGTCGGCCAGGCTCTGGGAGCTGCAGGCCATCCTGTTCCACCCGGCCGCCAGCGTCAGCCAGCAGCGCGCCGCGCTGGTCGCGCTCGTCGAGTGCGCTCGCCGGCGCCGTGGCGCGTGGGTGGTTGGCCTTGCCGGCGTGTTGCTACCCGGCCTGTGCCAGCAGGCCGCCGGCGTCCAGGACGGGTGCCCCGGTGGCGCGGGCGTCGCCGGCCTGCTGGCGCGCCTGGATACCCCGGGCGCCTCCAGCGAGGGCATTGCCGAGTCGCTGCTCTGGACCGTGGTTCGACCTCCCGCTGTAGCAGCCCGGCACCCGGCAGCCCTGCCCCGCTTGGCGGCCGTTCCCCGGGGCTCCCGGTGAGCCGGTACCTGACGGTGGAGGAGGTCGCCGAGTCGCTGCGCGTGTCGGTCAGCTGGGTCTACAAGCACAAGCAGCTGCTGGGCGGGGTTCGGCTTGGCGAGCGGCTGTGGCGCTTTCCCGAGCAGGAGTTCCTGGCACGGCTCTCCCAACCAGTCATGGCCTCCGGACGGCGGGCGGGCGACGTCGATCGTGGCCGGCGCGACCACCCCCAGCCCATCGTCGGAGGTGGCGTCTCGGCTAGCGGGTGACAGAAGCCATTTGGCCACCCGAACCACACAGATGAGGTCGGATTGAGGCGGCGCCGCGTGCTGCCGCGCTACCCAGCGTGGTCCCGGTCGATCATCCCGCTGTCGGCAACCTGGTCGACGACCCCGAGCTGCGCTTCACAGGCAACGGCACCGCCGTGGCCAACCTCCGCGTCGCGGTCACCCCGCGCGTCCAGGACGGCGGAACCTGGCGGGACGGCGAGACCTCGTTCTTCCGCGTGCATACCCGGCGGGACCAGGCCACCTACCTGAGTGAGTCGCTGCGCAAGGGCGACCGGGTGCTGGTCGTTGGCCGGCTGCGGCAGCGCTCCTGGGAGACCCCCGGCGGCGAGCGACGGTCGGTGGCCGAGGTCGAGGCGACCGCCAGGGTCGAGCGGGCCGCCGTCCGGGACCTCGGTGCGCGCCACCCCGGCACACAGCGGCAGCCAAAGCGCGGGCGACGTCGATGCGACACCCTCGCCCGAAGTTGAGATGAACGAACTAGGCACCACCCCAGCGGTGCCTGCCCGTCCGCCACGGCGGAGGACGTGGCTGAGGACACGCCGCCCGCCTGGCCCGACGCATTCGCCGTTGTTGTCGCGGCAGTCCTGAAGGTGGGAACACAACGGCTCGCCCGGTCTACGGACAACGCCCGATGCGCTGCATTTCCGCACAGCGTAGAGTTGTCCCCCATAAGGACGACACGCAGAAACGGAGAGAGTTCGATGCCCAAGACCACCGAGCCCGCCTACCTCTACACTGCACAGGTCGCCGAACTGCTCCATGTGTCACCAAAGACGGTCAGCCGCTGGGCCAAGGAGGGCAAGCTGCCCTACCTGCGCACCCTCGGCGGCCACCGGCGTTACCCCGCCCACGAGATCCGGGCGCTGCTGGAGACCCTCTCGGAGCCGGTGGCGGCCGACCAGCAGCCTGCCGCGGCCAGCTAGCACCGCCGGTTCGCAGCAGGCACTGGGCCCAGCGCGGGTGGCGGGGGGACGGGGGACAATCGCGATCCAGGCCATTACCATGCCTCCGTGTCGCAGGTCACCGGATGACTTGCGACCCGTACTCCGGATGGGTTCTTACTGGGTTCCGGATGAGGAGGCCCCAGAGAACATCGCTTGGCTGACGGCGGACTCACGCAAACCGCCGTCTACCAGCAACAACACCCGCACGGGCGTGTAGCTCAGCTGGTACGAGCGCGTCGCTTACAACGACGAGGACGCAGGTTCGAGCCCTGCCACGCCCACCACACCCTGCCTGACCAGGTCATTTACCACTCCAGCGAGCCTCGTGACCATCGCTCTGCGCAGATGACGTC
>DASQWY010000679.1:0-7392 GCA_035640005.1 Actinomycetes bacterium | reverse complement strand
GGGTGACCCGCCGCACTCTTCCTCTGGGCAGGTCGGCCCAATGAAGCTCGGCCGGTTGCTGGTTGGCCGCAACTCGGGGCGGGAGCTTACCGAGGTTCGCGTCTACCGAGGTCAGCCGGACTCCACCCGGGATCCGAAGGGGTACGGGGCCAACCTCCGGCAGTGTGCGGCATGGGAAAGGGCCGGAGCGACCGTCATCACTCGCCCTCTCCGCTACCCGGCCGGCTGGCCGAGTGAGCGCGCGGTGGAGAAGGGTATCGACGTCGCTTCCTGGTCGGCGCCAGGCGTGCACGCTCGGCGCTTGTCGATCAAGAGGACGCGGGTATGGTGCCACTGGCTCGGCCCGGACGACTACAAGCAGGTAGCCGACCAGACCAACTATACGGCCTAGTCTGAGGTCGGCTTCTGTTTGAGGCCGCCGGCCCCAACACCCCCAGGCTCCCCGGGGCCATGGCCGTCGTAGGGGTTACTCGGGTAGGACTTCCTGGAGCAGCGCGGCCCAGGCGTCCAGGACGTCACGTCCTTCGCGAAAGCCGAGTTCGATGGGCCAGGTTCAGGTCGTGGGCAGCGGGGCGACACTGGGGCGACACGAGGGCGATCTACACTGCGAACGACGAGCGCTGACGCGCATCCTTGAGTGAGGCCGTTCTCCTGGTCAGCAGCCGCATTCGGCCATCCCGTCAGCGTGGAGCCGGTCCGCGCTGGGTCCGCCAGCTCCCTCGTGGACCTGCCAGACTCGATGAACAGGAGACCAAGCACCTGACCCCTGGAGGCGGCCATGGGTGACGCCGACGACTTCCGTGCCGAGATCCATCCCCGCCTGGTCGCGGACTGCAGGCCCTCCACAACGGCGACCCACAGCCGCGCCCGGCGATGTCCCGCCGTACACCCTGCGCGTCACCCAGATCTACCGTCGCGAGGACGGCGACTGGAAGGTCGTCCACCGCCATGGCGACCACCTCCCGTTCAACCAGACCCAGAACCTTCCCGGCGAAGCATCCACGCAGTAGGAGTTGCGAGCCCATGCCAGGCGACCTGAACGCGGGGACGGCCGGGCCGGAGGGGCCGCCGGCGGAGGTGCTGGCCCGCTTCGCCGGCGCCAGGGTCGCCCGGCTGGCCACTACCACGGCGGCCGGACCCCGGGTGGTCCCGGTCACCTTCGCCTGGCACGGCGGGGCGGCGGTCTGGGCGGTCGACACGGCCAAGCCGAAGCGCACCACCCGGCTGCGCCGCCTGCGCGACCTGGCCGACGACCCGCGGGTGGCGCTGCTTGCCGACCACTACGCCGACGACTGGGCCGAGCTGTGGTGGGTGGAGCTGCGGGGCGAGGCCGCCACGCTGGAGGGGACGGCGGCGGAGGCGGCCCTGGACGCGCTGGCCGAGCGCTACCCCGCCTACCAGCAGGACCGGCCGCCCGGGCCGGTGGTGGCGGTGCGGCCCCTCCGCTGGTCGTGGTGGAGCACGACCGGGTTCGCCCGCTGAGACGTTTACGCCCGAGCAACCCGGGCAAACCATAGAGGATTCGAACAGTGGGAATAGTCCGGTCAATCCCGCCTTGTTCCCCGCGGGCCGGCGCACCGCAGAGGAGAGCCACCATGTCGTCCGCGGTACATGGCCGCGAAGGCGGCGTTGGTCCCGGAACCGTCCGGCAGGACGAGCAACTGGAAGTGCGCCCGGACGACGACGCCGCCGTCGAGCGGGTCGAGCGATGGTTCCGCGACTTCGCCGCCTCGCGCGACCCGGCCCTGCGGGAACGCATCATCCTCGCCTACCTCGGCCTGGCCGACCGGCTCGCCGAGCGCTACCGCAACAACCGCATCATCCCCATCGAGGACCTGCGGCAGGTGGCCAGGCTCGGGCTGGTCAAGGCCGTCGACCGCTACCAGCCGGAACGTGCCAACCCGTTCATCCCCTACGCGGTCGCCACCGTGGTCGGCGAGCTCAAGCGCCACCTGCGCGACGCCAGCTGGCGCCTGCGGGTGCCTCGGGGCACCAAGGACCTGGCGCTGCGGCTCTGCAAGGCCATCGACGACCTGCCGCAGCGGCTGGGCCATTCCCCCACCGTCGCCGAGCTGGCCGCGCACCTGGACGCCAGCGAGGAGGAGGTGCTGGAGGCCATCGAGGTCGCTCAGACCCGCTCCGCCCCCTCGCTCGACCAGCCGGCCGGCGAGGACGGCGACGCCACCCTCGGGGATTTCGTGACCGACCGGCGCCACACTGAGGAGCTCGAGGACCTGCTGGTGCTCCCCCAGCTCATCGGCCGCCTGCCGGAGCGGGAGCGGACAATCGTGCTGCTCCGCTACGTCGACGAGCTCACCCAGGACCAGATCGCCGCCCGCATGCACATGTCACAGATGCACGTCTCGCGCCTGCTGCGGCGGGCGATCGAGCGCATGCGCAGCCAGCTGGTCGGCGCCTGAGCGCGAGCCGGCGTTTGGCGGCCGGCCCGCCTGGCAAGGCGAGGTCCAGGACCCGTTGGCGCGATCACAGGGGTGCGCATGCCGATCGATCCTGAAGAGCTGGCCCGCAGCATCGGCCGCCTGGGCGGCGTGGAGGCGGGCGTGGGCCTGGAAGCGGCGCTGCAGCTGGTGGTGGACGAGACCACGCGGCTGTTCGCGGTCGACGGCGCCGGGCTCCTGCTGCTCGCCGAGGACGGCGTGCTACGCTACGTCGCCGCCTCCGACGAGCCCGGCCGGATGCTGGAGGCGCTGCAGGAGCAGACGGGCGAGGGCCCCTGCGTCGACGCCTTCCTGGACGACCAGCCGGTGTCGACCCCCGACATGGCCGCCGCGCCGCAGTGGCTGACGGTCGGCCGGCTGGCGGTCATGCACGGCATCCACGCGGTGCTGGGCGTGCCGGTCGACCTGCGCGGCGGGCCGGTCGGCACCCTCAACGTGTACGCCTCCCGACCCCGCCCCTGGGACGACAGCGAGACCGCCGCCATCGAGGCCTACGCCCGGGTGGCCGCCTCGCTGCTGGGCGCGGCGGCCGACGCCCACCTCAAGGGGCAGGCGGCCGCCCGGCTGCGGCACGCGCTCGACCACCGCGCCGCCATCGAGCAGGCCAAGGGCATCCTGATGGAGCGCCGCCGCCTCGACGAGCGGGCCGCCTACGACCTGCTGCGCGGGCACGCCCGCTCCACCCGCCGGCCGCTGGTGGAGGTCGCCCGGCAGGTGATCGCCGGCCAGCGCCTGCCTGGCCTCACCACCCTGAGGTAGCGGCCGGTGTAGCGTCGGACCATGGCACCGGCGATCGAGGACTACGCGCTCATCGGCGACACCCACACCGCCGCCCTGGTCAGCCGGGCGGGGTCGATCGACTGGCTGTGCGTGCCCCGCTTCGACGCGCCCGCCTGCTTCGCCGCGCTGCTCGGCGACGAGCGGCAGGGCCGCTGGCTGCTGGCCCCCAAGGGCGAGGTCCGCGAGGTCCGCCGCCAGTACCGGGGCGACTCGCTGGTGCTGGAGACCGAGTTCCACACCGCCGACGGGGTCGTCCGGCTGATCGACTGCATGCCGCCGCGGCAGGTCGACCCGGACGTCGCCAGGGTCGTGGAGGGCGTGCGCGGGCGGGTGCCGATGCGCATGGAGCTGGTGATCCGCTTCGACTACGGCTCGATCGTGCCGTGGGTGCGGCGGGTCGGCGGGGCGCTGCACGCCGTCGGCGGGCCCGACTCGCTGTGGCTGCGCACCCCCATCGAGGTCCGCGGCGAGAACCTCACCACCGTCGCCGACTTCGAGGTCGACGAGGGCCAGCGGGTGCCGTTCCTGCTCACCTGGCGCGAGTCCCACCGGCCGGCGGCGCGGCTGCTCGACCCGGTCCGGGCGGTGGACGACACCGAGGCGTGGTGGAACGAGTGGTCGCGCCGGCTCACCTACGAGGGCGGCTGGAAGGACGCGGTGATCCGCTCGCTGCTGACCCTGAAGGCGCTCACCTACGCCCCGACTGGCGGGATCGTCGCCGCGGCCACCACCTCGCTGCCGGAGCAGCTCGGCGGGGTGCGAAACTGGGACTACCGCTACTGCTGGCTGCGGGACGCCACCTTCACCCTGTACGCGCTGATGCTGGCCGGCCTGGTCGACGAGGCAAAGGCGTGGCGGGAGTGGCTGCTGCGGGCGGTCGCCGGCCAGCCCGCCCAGACGCAGATCCTCTACGGGCTCGCCGGCGAGCGGCGCATCGCCGAGCAGGAGCTGGACTGGCTGCCCGGCTACCAGGACGCCCGCCCGGTGCGGGTCGGCAACGCGGCCGTCGGCCAGTTCCAGCTCGACGTCTACGGCGAGGTGATGGACACCCTGCACCTGGGCCGGCGGGCCGGCATCCCGGCCGAGCCGGCCGCCTGGAGCCTGCAGCGGGCGCTGCTGGACTTCCTGGAGTCCAACTGGCGGCAGAGGGACAACGGCCTGTGGGAGATCCGCGGGCGGCGGCGCCACTTCACCCACTCCAAGGTGATGGCCTGGGTGGCGATGGACCGCGCGGTCAAGTCGGTCGAGCTGCACGGCCTCGAGGGCCCGGTGGACCGCTGGCGCGCCCTGCGCCGCGAGCTGCACCAGGAGATCACCCGCCGGGGCTACAACGACGAGATCGGCTCGTTCGTGCAGTACTACGGGTCCAAGCGGCTGGACGCCAGCCTGCTGATCATCCCGCTGGTCGGCTTCCTGCCCGCCACCGACCCGCGCATGCAGGGGACGGTCGCGGCGATCCAGCGCGAGCTGATGGTCGACGGCTTCGTGCTGCGCTACCACCCGGACGGCGCCCAGCAGGTCGACGGCCTGCCGCCCGGCGAGGGCGCCTTCCTGGCCTGCTCCTTCTGGCTGGCCGACAACCTGGCCATGATGGGCCGCCGCAAGGAGGCGGAGGAGGTGTTCGAGCGGCTGCTGCGGCTGCGCAACGACGTCGGCCTGCTGGCCGAGGAGTACGACCCCGCCGACCGCCGCCAGCTCGGCAACTTCCCGCAGGCGTTCTCGCACGTGGCGCTGGTCAACACCGCCCACAACCTGTCCGGCACCGGCAGCCCCGCCTGGGCCAGGCACCGGCCGTAGCGCCATGGGCGAGGTCGTCAGGATCACCGGGGAGGTCGCGATCCCGGTCGAGGAGCTGGAGTTCCGGGCGAGCCGGTCGTCCGGTCCGGGCGGGCAGGGCGTCAACACCACCGACTCGCGGGTGGAGCTCCGCTTCGACCTGGCGGGCTCGCCGTCGCTGGACCCGCAGGCCAAGGAGCGGGCGCGGCGCAAGCTGGGGGCCAGGGTCGACGCCGCCGGCGTGCTGCGGGTGGTCGCCCAGGCGCAGCGGAGCCAGCTCGCCAACCGGCGCGCGGCGACCGAGCGGTTCGCCGAGCTGCTCGCCGGCGCCCTGGCCGTCCCCAGGAGCAGGCGGCCGACCCGCCCGACCGCCGCCGCCCGCGCCGAGCGGCGCGTCGCCAAGCGGCGGCGGTCGGCCACCAAGTCGCTGCGGCGCCCGCCGCGGCCAGAGGAGGAGTGAGGCGTGCGCACCGAGGCCACCAGCGACCTGTGGTGGAAGAACGCGGTCGTCTACTGCGTCGACGTCAAGACCTTCCAGGACTCGGGCGGCGACGGGATCGGTGACCTGGACGGCCTCGGCGACCGGCTGGACTACCTCGCCGGGCTGGGCGTCACCTGCCTGTGGCTGCTGCCGATCATGCCGTCGCCGTGGCGGGACAACGGCTACGACGTCACCGACTACTTCGACGTGGACCGGCGCCTCGGCACCCTGGCGGACGTGGTCGAGCTGCTGCGCGCCGCCCGCGAGCGCGGCATCCGGGTGCTCACCGACCTGGTCGTCAACCACACCTCCGACGAGCATCCCTGGTTCCGGGCGGCCCGCTCCAGCCGCGACAACCCCTACCGCGACTACTACGTGTGGCGCGACCGGCCCGAGCCGCAGCCGGCCGGGCTGGTCTTCCCGGGCGAGGAGGACTCCAACTGGCAGCTCGACCCGGCCACCGGCCAGTACTACCTGCACCGCTTCTACCGCTTCCAGCCCGACCTGAACATCGAGGACCCGCGGGTGCGCGCCGAGTTCCAGAAGATCATGGGCCTGTGGCTGGAGCTGGGCTTCTCCGGCTTCCGCGTCGACGCGGCGCCGTTCCTGATCGAGACCGAGGGCATCACCGGCAAGTCGCCGAAGGACCCGCACGCCCCGCTGCGGGACATGCGCGGCTTCCTGTCCCGCCGGCGCGGCGAGGCGGCCCTGCTCGGCGAGGCCAACGTGGCGGCCGACCAGCTCACCGGCTACTTCGGGCAGCACGGCAACGAGCTGCACATGCTGTTCAACTTCATCCTCAACCAGGCGCTGTACCTGTCGCTGGTCCGCGAGGACCCGCGGCCGCTGGCCGAGCACCTGCGGGAGCTGCCCGTCACCCCGCTCAACTGCCAGTACGCCAACTTCGTCCGTAACGCCGACGAGCTGTCGCTCGACAAGCTCTCGGAGGCCGAACGGCAGGAGGTGTTCGACGCCTTCGCCCCCGACGAGAACATGCGCCTGTACGGCCGCGGCATCCGGCGGCGGCTGCCGCCGATGGTCGGTGGCGACCAGCGCCGCCTGGAGCTGGCCTACAGCCTGCTGTTCAGCCTGCCCGACACGCCGGTGCTGCTGTACGGCGAGGAGATCGGCATGGGCGACGACCTGGACGCGCCCGGCCGTGCCAGCGTGCGCACGGCGATGCAGTGGTCGGACGAGCCGAACGCCGGCTTCTCCACCGCCGAGCGCATCTGGCCGCCGATCGTGGCCGACGGCCCGTTCGGGTACCGGCGGGTCAACGTCCGCGACCAGCTGCGCGACCCGGACTCGCTGCTGCGGCGGGTCACCGCGCTGATCCGCGCCCGCAAGCAGTGCCCGGAGCTGGGCTTCGGGCACTGGCGGCTGCTGGAGACCGACCAGGACCGCGTGCTGGCGCACGCCGCCGAGTGGGCCGGCGGCCGGGTGGTCGCCCTCCACAACCTGGCCGGGACCGGCTGCCGGGTCAAGGTCGACCTGCCCGCCGGCGCCGTCGAGCAGCTGGTCGCCGACCGCCGGGAGCAGAAGCTGCCGGCGACCGGGACGCCGATCCCCCTGGAGCCGTACGGCTGGCGCTGGTTGCGGCTCCACGGCGGGTAGCGCCGCGCTACCGGGTCACTCCAGGTCGACCTCCACCTCGCGATCGTCGGCCGCGTCGCCGAGCACGAGCTCGCCGATGTGGCCGGCGCGGCAGATGTCCTCGGCGACCGTGGCCACCAGCGCCAGGCGCTCGGGCCGGTCGCGGACCAGCACCCGCGCCACCGGGGTGCGCAGCGACCGTTTCGCCAGGGTCTTGGCCTTGCGCACCTCGGCCAGCACCGCGCCGGCCGCCTCCAGGGCGCCGGCCGGCGCGCCGGTGGCGGCCGCGCGCAGCTCGGTGGG
>DASQWY010000678.1:0-23771 GCA_035640005.1 Actinomycetes bacterium | reverse complement strand
TCCAGCCAGGCGGTGATCGCCTCGCCCGCCGCGGCCGAGTCCATGCCGGTGAAGGGCCCGGAGGCGACCAGCCGCCCCCGCCCGGTGAACGGGACGGCCCGCCCGCCGTCGGCCGGCTCGACCACCGGCACCACCGGCAGCCCGACCGCGGTGGCGAAGGCGAGATCGCGCTCGTCGTGGGCTGGCACGCCCATCACCGCGCCGGTGCCGTAGCCGGCGACCACGTAGTCGGTCACCCAGATCGGCACCGGCTCGCCGGTGGCCGGGTGCCGGGCGTCGCGGCCGCTCCACACCCCGCGCCGCTCCCGCTGGTGGCCGGCGACGGCGCGCCGCTCGGCCTCCTCGGCGAAGGCGACCACGGCGGCCTGCTGCCCGCCGCCGACCAGCGCCGCCAGCTCCGGGTGGTCGGGCGGCACCGCCAGGAAGGTCACCCCGAACAGGGTGTCGGGCCGGGTGGTGAAGGTCGCCAGCCGCCCGCCGCCGTCCACCTCGAAGTCGACCTCGACGCCGTCGGAGCGCCCGATCCACTCCCGCTGCTGGTTCTTGGCCGCCTCCGGCCAGTCCAGCGCCTCCAGCCCGTCCAGCAGCTGCTGCGCGTAGGCGGTGAGTCGCAGGAACCACTGGCGCAGCACCCGCCTGGTCACCGGCGTGCCGCAGCGCTCGCAGCGGTCGCCCTCCAGCTGCTCGTTGGCCAGCACCGTCAGGCACGACGGGCACCAGACCACCGGCGCCTGCTCGTGGACGGCCAGCCCGGCCTCCAGCAGGCGCAGGAAGATCCACTGGGTCCAGCGGTAGTAGGAGGGGTCGCTGGTCACCAGCTGGTGGCCCCAGTCCCAGGCCGCGCCCAGCCGCCGCAGCTGCCCCCGGTAGCGGTCGATGGTGCGGCCGGTGAGGGTGGCGGGGTCCTCGCCGACCCGCAGCGCGTAGTTCTCGGTGTGGATGCCGAAGCTGTCGAAGCCGATCGGCTGGAACACCGTGCGGCCGCGCATGCCGAGCCAGCGGCCGTAGGTGTCGGCGCCGCAGTAGGTGTAGGCGTGGCCGACGTGCAGGCCCTCGGCCGACGGGTAGGGGAACTCCACCAGGTTGTAGAACTTCTCTTGCGGGCCGAGCCGCTCCAGGTCGACCTCGTGGAGCCGGTCGGCCGTCCAGCGGGCCTGCCAGCGGGCCTGGACCTCGATCGGGTCGTAGCGCACGGCACCCTCCTGCGAGACTTCCCCTGGCCGACCAGTATCCGCGTGAAGGGAGCACCGTGACCACGAGTCCACTGGCGAAGAAGCTGCAGATCAAGGCGGGCAGCCGCGTGCTGGTGCTGAACCCTCCCGAGGGCTACCTGGAGCGGCTGGAGCCGCTGCCCGACGGCGTCGAGCTGGCGGGGGCGCCCGGCGCCGCCGCCGACGTGGTCCACCTGTTCGTGCGCGACCGGGCCGAGCTGGAACGCGACGCCGCCACCGCGCTCGGCGCGGTGCGGCCGGGCGGGGTGCTGTGGGCCTCCTACCCGAAGCAGAGCGCGAAGGTGGCCACTGACCTGACCCGCGACGTCGGCTGGGACGCGCTGGCGGCGGCCGGCTGGCGGGTCGTCTCCGCGGTGTCGATCGACGACACCTGGTCGGCGCTCCGCTTCCGCCCGCTGGCCGAGGTGGGCCGGTAGGTCGTCAGGGCTCGAACAGCGAGAGGGAGTCCAGCACCTTGGCGATGCGCGCGAAGTCGCTGTCGCGGGTCCACAGCTCGGCGTGCGCGTGCACTGCGGCGACCGCGATCTCGACGTCGGTCAGCGCCGTGGTGATCCCCTGGTCGCGCAGCCGTGCCGCGACCTGGCCGACCCTGGCCCACTGGGCACGGCCCAGGTTAGCCCAGGGCAGCGCCATCAGCAGCGAGACCAGTTCGGCCTGCGCGGCTGCCGGGGTGCCGGCCAGCAGTTCGGCGACCACCGGTCCGCAGACCACCACCTCGCCCTGGACCAGGAGGTCGTCGAGCCGCGCCGCCTCGCCGGCGCGGCCGTGGCGCAGGTACTGCACCCACACCGAGGTATCGGCAAGGACCGTCACGAGCGGCGGTCGTGGGCTCGGGTGGTGGCAGACACGTCATCGATGTCGAAGGCGCCGGCGAGGCGGCGCAGGCGGGAGACGGCATCCTCGGCCAGGTATGCCCGTAGCGCCGCCTCGATTGCCTCGGTCTTGGAGCGACCGGGATAGCGTTCGAGCAGGGCGGCGAGCAGGTCGTCGTCGATGTCGAGGGTCGTCCGCATGCCGACAGTATGCCAGATCATATGCCAGATTCGCCATGGCGGCCGTTCGGGTGGCGGACCGCCCGCCAGGCGCCGACCGCGACCAGGGTGAGGGCGACCGCCAGGCCGGTGCCGACGATCTGGGCGATCGAGTGGTGCAGCCAGGCGGCGACCAGGGCGACCTCGACCGCGGCGGCGGCGACCAGCAGGCGGCCCATGCGCCGCGCGCCGACCGCGATCTGCTCGAACAGCAGCAGCTGGACCACTGCCAGGCTGCTGCCGAGCATGGCGAACAGCGGCAGCAGCGGAGTGATGCGGGCGTAGTCGCGGCCGAGCAGCGGCAGCGCCACGTCCAGGCGGGCCAGTACCGCCAGCCCGGCCGCCAGCAGCAGCCCGCTGGCCACGATGGTGGCGGCCGACCCCGCCAGCAGCCGCCGGCGGTCGCCGCTGGTGACCATGCGGGCGAACACCAGGAAGATGGCGAACTGCGGGCCCCAGAAGGCGATCTTGGCGACCAGCCCGCCGAGCGCGTACAGCCCGGAGGCCGCCGGCGGCAGGTAGTGCCTGGCCAGCGGCACGTCCAGGTTGGTGAGCAGGTACAGGCCGACCAGCCCGAGCAGCGCCACCAGCGCCTCCGGGTCCAGCCGCGGCGCGGGCCCGGGCCGATGGCGCCGGCCCGCCGCCAGCTCGCGGCGGGTCGCGTCGCGGACCAGCGCCAGCCCCGCCAGCGCGCCGACCACCGAGCCGGCCGCCGCGCCGGCCAGCGCGCCGGTGACCCCTAGGCCGGCAGCGACCAGGGCGAGCCCGCCGGCCAGCTTGCACACCGCGCTGGTGACCCCGACCGTGCCCAGCCGCGCGAACGCCTCCCGGCCCAGCAGGGCGCCCTGGGCGGCGAAGCCGAACGGCGTCGGCGCCACCACCAGCGCGAGCATCAGCGCCGGGACCAGCGAGCCGAGGTGCAGGTAGCCGCGCAGCACCGGGCTGGCCAGCGCGGTCGCCGCGAACAGCACGGCGCTCCAGCGCGCCGACAGGTGCAGCGTCGCCCGCCACAGGCCGACCGGGTCGCCGTCGGAGCGCAGCAGCGCCGCGTGGCGCGCCACCACCGTCTGCAGCGCCAGGCCGGGCACGCTGCCGATCAGCACCAGCGCCAGCAGCGCGCCGAGCGCCCCGAAGGCCGACGGGCCGAGCAGGGCGGCCATCAGCACGCTGTAGCCGTAGTTGATGCCGTTGGCCAGGCCGACGGTGGGGGCGAGCACCAGGCCGCCCCTGGAAAGGGACCGCCGAACCGGCGGATCCGTCTCGACCTTGGACATGTCGCCCTACGATCCCCCGAACCGCCCCAGTGCCGCCACCCCGACCAACCCCCCATTGACGATCCTGGCGGCAACGCCTAGTTTGCGATCGTGCCTGACGCTGACCTCACTGACCTCCTGCGCCGGTCGCAGTTCGTGTTCGAGGCGACCGTCGCCGAGCAGGGGCGCTCCACGGTGGCCGGCATTCCCGTCGACGACCATACCGTGGTGGTCCGCGTCGACCGGGTGCTGCAGGCTCCCGCCGCGCTCGGCCGTGCGGCCGGCTCCGAGGTCACGGTGCAGTTGCTCGACGGCTCCCCGGTGCCGGCCGTCGGCGAGCGCACCGTGCTGTACACCTCCGCGATGGCGTTCGGGCAGGGCATCGCCGTGACCGAGGTGGGCCGGACCGAGCCCGGTGCGCCCGGTGAGGCGATCACGGCGGCCGGAGCGGCGGCGACCCTTACCGGGGCCCGCCCGGGCCGGCCGCACCCGGTCCTCGAGGCCGCGCAGCGGCTCGACGACGAGCGGCTGCAGGCCCATGCCGACGAGGCGGACGCCGTCGTCGTCGGACGGGTCGTCGGCCTCGAGAAGGCCGGCCCGTCCGGCAGGTCGGAGCACGACCCGGACTGGTGGCGGGCCACCATCCAGGTCAGCCATGCCGAGAAGGGCGACCTGTCCGGTCAGGTGCAGGTGCTCTACCCCAACTCCAGCGACATCCTGTGGGCCCGGATCCCCAAACCCCGGGCGGGGCAGGAGGGCCTGTGGCTGCTCCACGCCACCAGTGGTGACCAGGCGGACCTCGGTCCCTTCAGCCTGCTCGACACCGACGACGCGCACCCCGCCGACCACCTCGACCGCCTCCAGCGGAACGGCACCTGATGCTGGAGCGGCTGGTCAACCTCATCCCGCCGGGGTTGTCGGGCGAGGCCAACCAGGACAGCGAGCCGAACATCGCCGTCAATCCCGCCAAGCCCACCGACATGGTGGCCACCGCCTTCACCCCCGACCCGCTGCACGGCTCCAACGCGCCCATCTACGTCTCCACCGACGGTGGCCAGACGTGGTCGCTGCGGACGGTCGTACCCGGGAACGGCCCGTTCGGCACCGGCGACATCAGCGTCGGGTTCGCCACCGGCGGAGGTGTGCTCTACGTCGGCATCCTGTCGGCGAACGCGCCGCCGCACCAGACCCGCCTCCAGATCCTGCGCAGCGCCAACTTCCTGTCGACGGCGACCATGCCGGTCCTGGTCGACCGGCTCCGGGTCGACCAGCCCTGGGTGGTGGCCGGCACGGTCCAGGCTGGTCCCAGCCAGGGGCAGGACCGGGTCTACATCGGCAACAACGACTTCGCCGGGCCTCCCGGGCGCACCGCCACCGTCGACCTCTCGCTGGATGCCGCCGGCGCCCCGGCCCCGGGGGGGTTCCAACCGCGCCGCCTCGAACGCGTCGCCACCGCCGGCCAGGACGGCCCACCGGTCAGGTTGGCCCTGCACCCGGACGGCACCGTCTACGCGGTGCACCAGCGCTGGACCGGCGGCACCGAGAACACGATCTCGATGGACGTGGTCGTCACCCGAGACGACGACTGGGGGACCGGCGCCGACCCGTTCTCGGCCCTGACCGACTCGGGCGACGACAGCGTGGGGCAGCGGGTCGTCACCGACCGGACCATCGTGTGGGACGCCACCATGGGCCAGGAGCGGCTGGGAGCCGACAGCGCCATCGCCGTGGACCCGACCGACAGCGACGTCGTCTGGGTGGCATGGGGCGAGGGCGCGGACGGCTCGAACCCGTGGACCATCCGCGTGCGCCGCTCCACCGACCGCGGGCGCTCGTGGTCGGATGACCTGCGGACCGTCCGCAGGGGGAAGAACCCGTGCCTGGCCGTCAACGCCGACGGTCGCCTCGGCTTCTGCTGCCAGCGGTTGACCGGGACCGGCGCCTTCCAGCGCTGGACCACCAGTTTCGAGGTCACCGACGACGGCTGGGCCACCCCGGTGACGCCGACGGTGCTGCACCGGGCGCTCGCCGCCCAGCCGGTCCCGACCTTCCACCCCTTCCTGGGCGACTACGCCAGGGTGGTGTCGGTCGGCAGCGACTTCTACGGCGTGTTCTCGGGCAGCAACTTCCCCAGGAAGGCCAACTTCCCGAGCGGGGTGACCTACCAGCGCAACGTCGACTGGGACGCCCACACCCTCCTGGACCTCGACGGCACCACCCCGGTCCCGGAGTCCATCGACCCGTTCTTCTTCCACTGGTCGGCCTGACCCGTCAGGCCTCGGCGGCGAGGCGGGCGAGGGTCGCCGGCAGCTCGGGCAGGTCGGCGACGATCGCGTCGGCGGCGGCGAGCAGCTCGGGGGCTGGCGGGAAGCGCCGGTTGGGGACCGCGACCACGCGCATGCCGGCCGCGGTCGCCGAGCGCAGCCCGTTGCCGGAGTCCTCCACGGCGGCGCACGCCGCCGGCGCCACGCCCAGCCGGTCGGCGGCGGCCAGGTACACGTCGGGGGCGGGCTTGCCCCTGGCGACCTCCTCGCTGGAGACGGTCACCCGGAAGCTGCCGGCCAGGCCGAGCCGGTCGAGCACCAGGTCGATCAGCGGCCGGTTGGAGGAGCTGGCCAGCCCCAGCGGCCAGCGGCCGGCGACCGTCCTGACCACCTCGACGGCGCCGTCCACCACCGGCACGGCCTCGGCGAGCCGCGCGGCCATGCGCGCCAGCACCTCCCGGCCGACCACCGCCGGGTCGAGCGCCACCCCGAGCTCCTCGGCGATGTAGCGCGACCACTCGGGCGAGCTCATCCCCATCATGTCGGTGGTGGCCCGCGGGCCCCAGCGCCCGCCGCGCTCGGCCACGTACCGCTCGCGCACCTCGTCCCAGACCTGCTCGGTCTCGATCAGCACGCCGTCCAGGTCGAACACGACCGCCTCGAGCTCCACGGCACCTCCCGGCGAACGCTCAGCCCGCTCCCAGCTTCCTCCAAGGTTCCCGGTTCAGACTGCCTTAACATGCCTTCCAGGAAAGCCGAGGGGGAGAGGGCGGTGCGGTCCAACGGCGCCCCGGAGGCGCGCGTCCTGGTGGTGGACGACGAGCCCTACATCACCGACCTGGTCGGCACCGCCCTGCGCTACGAGGGCTTCGAGGTGCTGGCGGCGGCCAGCGGGCGGCAGGCGCTGGCAGCCGCCGGCGAGTTCCGGCCCGACCTGGTGGTGCTGGACGTGATGCTGCCCGACATGCACGGGCTGGAGGTGTGCCGGCGGCTGCGCGGCGGCGGCACCACCCTGCCGGTGGTGTTCCTCACCGCCCGGGACGCCACCGAGGACAAGGTCGCCGGCCTGACCGTCGGCGGCGACGACTACGTCACCAAGCCGTTCAGCCTGGAGGAGCTGGTCGCCCGCATCCGCGCGGTGCTGCGCCGCACGCGGCCGGCGGCCGGCCCGGCCAAGCTCGCCTTCGCCGACCTGGAGCTGGACGAGGACGCCCACGAGGCGCGGCGCCAGGGCACGGTCCTGGAGCTGTCGCCGACCGAGTTCAAGCTGCTGCGCTACCTGGTCGCCAACGCCGGCCGGGTGCTGTCAAAGGCGCAGATCCTCGACCACGTCTGGCACTACGACTTCGGCGGCAACGACAACGTGGTGGAGACCTACGTCAGCTACCTCCGCAAGAAGGTGGACCGCTTCGAGCCGCCCCTGATCCACACGGTTCGCGGCGTCGGCTACGCGCTGCGCCTGCCGCGGGGCTAGGCGGTGTCCCTCAAGGGCCGCCTGCTGGCCGCCGTGGTGGCGGTGGTGGCGGCCGGGCTGCTGGTGTCGGACGCGGCCACCTTCGCGGCCCTGCGCGCCTACCTGCTCGGCCGGGTCGACCAGCAGGTGGCGGTCGCGCGGGAGGCGCTGACGGGCCTGCCCAACCCGGCGCTCAGGCTGTTCGGTAGGGACCTGCCGGCGCGGCAGGGCTTCGAGGCGAGCGGCCTGCAGCTGTACGTGGAGCTGCGGCTGCCCGACGGCAGCAGCCGCAAGGTGCTGGCGGACGCGCAGGGCAGGACGCTGGCGCCGCCGTCGTTGCCGGCCTCGCTGCTGGCGCCGGGCGAGCAGGCGGCGGCCTACACCGTCCACGGCGCCGGCGACCGCTCGGTCCGCTACCGGGTGCAGGTGGGCGCGCTGGCCGGCGGCGGCGCGGTGGTGGTGGCCGCGCCCCTGACCGAGGTCGACCAGACCCTCGGCCGGCTGCTGTGGATCCTCGGGCTCGGCAGCCTGGCCGCGCTGCTGCTGCTCAGCCTGGTCGCCCTGCGCCTGATCCGGCTCAGCCTGCACCCGCTGGACGAGATCGCCGCCACCGCCAGCGGCATCGCCGCCGGCGACCTGTCCAGGCGGGTCGGCCGCGCCGAGCCGCGCACCGAGATCGGCCGCCTCGGGCAGTCCCTGAACGCCATGCTGGGCCAGATCGAGGCGGCCTTCTCCGAACGCCGGGCCTCCGAGCAGCGGCTGCGGCGCTTCGTCGCCGACGCCTCCCACGAGCTGCGCACGCCGCTCACCTCCATCCGCGGCTACGCCGAGCTGTTCCGGCGGGGGGCGGAGCAGCGGCCGCGGGACCTGGCGGTGGCGATGCGGCGCATCGAGGGCACCGCCGAGCGCATGGGCGTGCTGGTCGACGAGCTGCTGCTGCTCGCCCGCCTCGACCAGGGCCGGCCGCTGCGCCGCGACCCGGTCGACCTGACCAGGCTCGGCGCCGACCTGGTCGCCGACGCCAAGGTGGTCGAGCCGGAACGGCCGATCACGCTGCGCGCCGACGGGCCGGTGCGGGTCGTCGGCGACGAGGACCGGCTCCGCCAGGCCGGCGCCAACCTGCTCGCCAACGTGCGCGCCCATACCCCGCCGGGCACCGCCGCCGAGGTGCGCGTCCAGGCCGAGGACGGCCGGGCCGTGCTGGAGGTCGCCGACCAGGGGCCCGGCCTCACCCCCGAGCAGTCCGGCCGGGTGTTCGAGCGCTTCTACCGGGCCGACCCGTCCCGCTCCAGGGCCAGCGGCGGCAGCGGCCTCGGCCTGTCGATCGTCGCGGCCATCGCCACCGCCCACGACGGCCGGGCGGGGGTCGCCTCCACCCCGGGCCGCGGCGCCACCTTCCGGATCGAGCTGCCGCTGGCGCCCGGGTAGGCGCGCATTCAGCTCGGCCGGTAGCGGGTGTGGCTGAACTCGCCCTTGCCGAAGGCGAGGACCTTGGCGGGTTTCACCGCATAGACCAGCACGGGGCCACCGCCGTCGGGGTGGGTGAAGCCGTCGTCGCTCACCTGGTACTGCCACTGGCCGGTCCACTTGGCGGCCCAGGCGGCGGCGAGCCGGTCCAGGCTGGCGCGGTCGGTCACCCGCCGGGCCTCCCCCTCGACCATCACGTCCAGGCCCTGGTCCCACCGGTTGCAGCCGGTGGTGACGACGACGTGGGGATTGCCGGCCAGGTTCACGGCCTTCTGCTCGAGCGGTCCGGTGGCGAAGTGCACGGCGTCGTCCAGCCAGACCGCCACCAGCGGCGTGACGTGGGGTCGGCCGTCGGCGCGGACCGTCGTGACCCACGACAGCTGGGCCGTCTCCAGCACCGCCCGAGCGGTCTCCCAGGGCGTCGCCTTGGCTCCGGGTTCGCTGAACCGCTGGTCGAGCTTTGTCACGGGCTCGTGCATCGCCGCTCCTCCCGCCGAAGGCCAGGTTGGGTGAAGGACCGCCTGGCCCCTACCCGCCCAGGGGAGCGCTCACTCGTAGCGCAGGGCGGTGGCGGGGTCGAGGGAGGCCGCCTGGTTGGCGGGGCCGAGACCGGCGACGATGCCGACCACCGCCGAGATCGCCAGGGCCAGGCCGGCCGCCGGCCAGGACACGATCGTTCGCTGGCTGCTCAGGTGGGGCAGGGCGATCGCCAGGCCGATGCCGGCGGCGACGCCCAGCAGCCCGCCCAGCACGCTGAGCACGGTCGCCTCGGTGAGGAACTGGGCGACGATGTCGCGGCGGCGGGCGCCGATCGCCCGGCGGATGCCGATCTCGCGGATGCGCTCGCGGACCGCCACCAGCATCACGTTGGCCACGCCGATGCCGCCGACCACCAGGCTGATGGCCGCGATCGCGGTGATCAGCCTGGTGAAGCTGGTGGAGGACGCCTGGCTGGCCTGGATCAGGCTGGTGGGGTCGAGGGCGACGAAGTCGTTGTCGTCCTCCGGGGCGAGCCCGTGGTCGGTGCGGAGGGTGGAGGTCACCTCGTCCTGGTAGCGGCTCTCGCCGCCGGGTGCGGCGGCGATGCGCAGCTGGTCGACCTTGGGGTCGCTGGAGACCAGCCGGCCCTTGATGGCGTCCAGCGGCACCAGCAGGGAGTCGTCCTGGCTCTGGAAGCCCTGGCCGGCGGCCTCCAGCACGCCCACGACCAGGTACCGCTCGGTGCCGACGTCGATGGTGGCGCCGACCGCGGAGCGGGCGTCCAGCCCGAGGTCGCTGGCCAGGGTGGCGCCGAGCACGCCCAGCTTGAGGCCCTTGTCCTGGGCGAAGCCGCTGAAGAACGCGCCCCCGGCCAGGTGCAGGTTGTTGACCTGCTGGATGGCGGTGGTGGTGCCGTCGACGGTGGACTGCACGCTGGTGGCGCCGTTGGTGATGGTCTGCTGGGTCTCCACCACCGGGGCGACCGACTTGACCGAGTCCAGCGCCGCCACGTTCTGGACGTCCTGCAGGGTGAGGGTCTTGTTGGAGCCGGCCGCGCCGCGCACGCCGAAGCCGAAGCCGCGCCCGCCCATCACCGTCATGGTGTTGGCGCCCAGGCGGCTGAACTGGTCGTTGACGTCGGCGGCCGAGCCGTTGCCGACCGCCACCAGGGTCACCACCGCGCCCACCCCGATGATCAGGCCGACGACGGTGAGCATCGAGCGGAGCGCGTTGGCCCGCAGCCGGCCGAGCGCCAGCCGGACCGCCTCGCCGATCACCTGGTGCCCCTGAAGATGGCGCCGCCGGGGAACCCGCCGCCCTGCTGGCCGGTGCCCTGGCCGCCCGAGTTGGCCTGGCCCGAGCCGCTGACGCCGGTGACCACCTGCTCGCCGACCCGCACGCCGGTGAGGATCTCGGTGCCCTGGGTGGTGACCAGGCCGACCACCACCGGCCGGGTGACCGTGCCGCCGTCCTCCACCACCTGCACGGTCGGCGACCCGCCCGAGCCGCCGATCGCCGAGGACGGAACCACCAGCGCGTTGCGCCGGCTGGCGGTGGTCACGTTGGCCTGGCCGGTCATGCCCGCCTTGGCCCCGGTCGGGAGCCTGGTCGGCTGCACCGTCACCTGGTACTCCACCACCGTGGTGGTCCCGGCCGAGCCGGAGGACTGCTCGGCGGTGCTGGCGATGTCGCTGACCTTGCCGGCGGTGACGGCGCTGTCCAGCCCGTCGAAGGTGAGCTGCACCGCCTGGCCGGTCTTCAGCTTGCCGATGTCGAGCTGGCTGACGTCCACCTCGGCGGCCAGGCTGCTCCTGGGGACCAGGGTGGCGAGCTGCACGCCCGCCCCGACCCGGTCGCCGACCTGGACGGCCACCGAGTCCACCACCGACCCGGGCGGGTAGGAGACGAAGCTGGCCAGGTCCAGCCGGCCGGTCTCGTCAAGGCCCTGGTCGGCCTGCCAGTCCTCCAGGGCGGTGGCGGTGCCGCTACCGAAGTCGCCGTCGGTCTCGCCCGGGTCGTAGCCGGCCGCGGCCAGCGCGCGCTGCAGCGCCTTCACGTCGGCACCGTCGTCCCCCTCGGCGAGGTTGCGGTACAGCGGGTAGCTGGAGGGGATGCCGTAGATGGCGGTGCCGTTCACCCCGACCAGCTTGGTAAGGCCCTTGACCGCCCTGCCCTCGGTCAGCGCCACGCTGGTCACCGTGCCGGCGACGGGGCTGGCCAGCTTGGTCGAGTCCTGCTTGGCCAGGGTGAAGGCGGCGTCGACGGTCTGGGTCAGGTTCTGGCGCTGGACGGTGGCGGTGGCCAGCGGCTGCGCCTGGGACGGGCTGCCGCCGCTGGTGACCACCCAGGCGACCGCGCCGCCGGCCGCCAGCACCACCACCAGCGCGGCCACCAGCAGCCAGCGGCGCCTGGCCCGCGGCCGGCCCCCCTGGCGGCTCACTGGGCGGGCTCCTCGGTGACGGTGCGGGCGGTGACCGTCCCGTTGGTGTTGCCGCCGCCGGTCAGGTCCAGGCCGATCGCCACGGTGTCGCCGACGGCCAGGTCGCTCTTCTTGCCCGCGACCGCCTTGCGGATGGCGGTGGAGCTGGTGAGGCGGACCTGCAGGTTCCCGGCGGGGGTGCTGATGGTGAGCACGTCACCGTTGACGTCGGTGATCTGGCCCTGGAAGCCGGGGGCGCCGTTCCGGGAGCCGTTGCCCGCGCCCTGGCCGCTGCCCTGGCCGTTGCTCGTGCCCTGGCCGTTGCTCGCGCCCGGCGCGCCGCCGAAGAAGCGGCCGTTGCCGAGGTTGCCTCGGGGCAGCTTGCCCTGCTGGGCGAGCTGGATCGCCTCGGCCAGCGTCTTCGGCCCGGACTGCGCGGTCGCCCGGCCGACGCCGAAGCCGCCGGCCGCGCCGATGACCAGGCAGACCAGCCCCGCCGCCAGCCATTCCCGCCAGCGCGGCCGGCCGCCGTCCGGTCCTCGTTCGTAGACCGGCACCTGCTCTTCGGTGGGGTGGCTGGGCTCCTGCATGCTGGCTCCCTTCGTTCGCGTCCGTTGTCAGGCTGTCAGGCGGCGGCCAGCCGGCCGCCGTCGAGGAGGAGCCGCCGCTGGGCGTGGCCGGCGACGGTGGGGTCGTGGGTGATCAGCAGCACCGTGCTGCCAGCACGGTGCAGCGCGCCGAACAGCTCCAGCACCTCGGCGCCGGAGCGGGCGTCCAGGTTGCCGGTCGGCTCGTCGGCCAGCAGCATCGCCGGCTCGCCGACCAGGGCCCTGGCGATCGCCACCCGCTGCAGCTGGCCGCCGGACAGGTGCGCCGGGTCGTAGTCCAGCCGGTCGCCGAGGCTGACCCGCTCGAGGGTGTCGCGCGCCCTTGCCAGCCGCTCGGCCCGGCGCAGTCCCCGGTACAGCAGCGGCGCCGCCACGTTCTCCAGCGCGCTGGTGCGCGGCAGCAGGCTGAAGTTCTGGAACACGAAGCCGATCTGCCGGTTGCGCAGGATGGTGCGGCGGGTGTCGCCGAGGTCGGAGACGTCCTCGCCGGCCAGCTCGTAGACGCCGGCGTCGGGCCGGTCCAGCAGCCCGAGGATGTTCAGCAGGGTGGACTTGCCCGACCCCGAGGGGCCGAGGATCGCCACCCATTCCCCGGCGGCGACCTCCAGGTCCACCGCGTGCAGCACCGGCACGTCGATGGCGCCGCGGCGATAGGTCCGGGCCAGCGCCCAGGTCCGCACCACCGGATTGGGCACGGAGCCTCCTTGGTCGTGGGTGTTTGCCGGGCAGTCTGCGCCCGCCACCTTGGAAGCCCCTGTGAGCGCGCTGAGAGGTCCCCGTGAGCTACGCGGGGGCGGGAATGGCGGACCTTCGCCGGTTCTCCCCGCGAGACCGGACCTCGTTGAGACTTTCGGCCCCTGTGCAGGCCGCCCCCAAGTGCTTTGCTGCTACGGCCACCCTGCACCCAGTTCTCCCGGCGCCGATGGAGTGCGCTGGACGGTCGACGTCGGAAGTCGGTCTGCGGACAGCACCTGTGGGCTGTGCTGCCGTAACCTGGCCAGTTCGAGATCGGGTGTGTTCGTTGGGGGAGGATGCGATGGCGTCGAGGGCCGAGCCGGTCGTGCGGGATGCCAGGCACGACGATGTGGTGGCAATCTGCCGGTTCGGCGAGGCGCACGTTCGACCGCACTACGCCCCGCTGATTGGCGCTGCCGCGGCGGATGAGCAGGTCCGCAGGTGGTGGAACGAGACGCACGTCGACGCAGCCGTGGCCGGGGGTCTGGTGGTCGTCGCCGAGGCCGACGGGCACGTCGTCGGCGTCGGGCAGCGCGGCCGCAGAGGAGCCGACCACGTGGTCTACAAGCTCTACGTCCATCCCCAGCATCGCGGCCGCGGGCTGGGCCCGCGGCTGCTCGATGCCCTCACCAGACAGCTGCCCGCTAACGCCGATCGGCTGTATATCGAACATTTCGTGGCCAACGAGCGCGCGGGTGCGTTCTACGAGCGTGAGGGCTTCACCGTGGAGAGGATCGAGTCAAGCCCCACCGGCAACCCTGCACTCGGGGTGGTGTGGCGCGCGCGCCCGCTGGCTGCATTCGCTGAGACGCCTGGACGAGCCTGACGCTGCACTGCCCGCCCACATGCGGATCGCCTCACGGACACGCCACCACCGGCTGCCATTCGTGGTCCTCGGGATGTTCGCGATCAAACCGTGGCTGGTAAAGCCGCGCTCGTTATTGGCTGCGCAATGCGTGGCGCGTCGAGGGTCGGCCGGGGCGGGATCGATCAGGCTGGCTGGTTCGGAGGGGTGACCAGGGTGGCAACGTCGAGGACGCGTCCGATCTGGCGGCAGATGGTTGGACGGAAACCGAGCACGTCGGTGGAGTCGACGAACTGGTCGATGGCGCCGATGGGTGGCAGTGCGGCCAGGGTGCGGTCGGCCATCGCGGCCAGGCAGGCGTCGGTGAACCGGTCGGCGTCGATGACCAGGTAGGGCCGGTCGTGGAACGGGCGCGGGCTGGGGTCCAGCGGCCTGGTGACTCCCAGGCGGTTGTGGCGGACCGCGACCTGCTGGTAGGCGGCCACCAGCGGCTGCTGCGCCGCCGGCCAGTCGGGTGCGGTCAGCGCCGCCGCCAGCAGCGGCCCGACGGTCGCGGCCGCCTCCAGCCGCGCGAACGCCGTTCCCAGCCACTTGGGGTAGGGCGCGTACCGCCGCTCCAGCAGCAGGCACAGGCGCAGCAGGTCGCGGACCAGCCGGGCCACCAGCACCCGCCAGCCGAGCTGGTCGCCGGCCTCGGCGGCGCGGCCGGGGAAGGGCTCCTCCTGGGCGATCCGGCGCCACTGGCAGGCCAGCTGCCACAGCCAGACCTCGTGCGGGTACCAGGCGAGCTGGCGGCGGACCGTTTCCAGCTCGCCCAGCCCGTCGTGGTAGACCGCCCCGGCGGTCACCGACAGCAGCGACTGCTGGGGCGTCACCAGCCAGTCGGTGGTGGTGATCCTGCCGCGGGGGTCGAAACCGAGCTGCCAGGTCAGGAACGTGCCGATACCGACCACCACCACCACCTCGGTTGGCCAGCCTCGGAATTCGGCCGGGACGCCGGCCAGCGGGTGCGGCTCGCCGTGGTCGACCAGCACCGCCAGGCCGGCGCCCCAGTCGTGGTCGGTTGAGCGGGCGTGTCGTAGCCGAGCACGTCGCTGCCCTGACCCAGCCGCGCCGCCGAGTGCCTGAGCCCGGCCAGCCGCGGTGCCACCACCTCGTGGTAGAACGCACGACCAAGCTCGATCCCTGGAGCAAACTCCGCCACGGTTTGGACCTCCACGTCGCCTCGACGGGCTCAGCATCGGCGGGGACGCCGGGCGGTTCCAGCCAGTTTCCGCCTTCGGCGGTCGGCCTGGCGGCAGCCGTCAGGACCGCGCAGGCGTGAGCACCGTGCCGGTGCGGGTGGCGGGCGCCGGCCACGACCCCCGCCCCAGCCCGCGACCAGCTGCTTCGGATCAAGTCACAGCACGGCGGTCTCGACCACCAGGTCGCCCTCGGCGAAGCGGGTCGGGCGCAGCGGGTGCAGGTCGAAGGTGGCGCAGCGCCCGAGCGTGACCAGCTCGGCCACGGCGCGGCCGGCCGCCGGGGCGTGCATCACCCCGTGGCCGCCGAAGCCGACGCAGTGCAGCAGCGCGGGCGCCTCCGGGTCCGGGCCGACGATCGCGTGGTGGTCGGGGGTCTCCGGGTACAGCCCGGCCCAGCACTGCCGCGGGTCGAGCGGCAGCTCCTCCAGGAACGGGAAGCGGTGCCCGACCCGCAACCCGAGCGCCTCCAGGAACCCGGGGTCCACCCGCAGGTCCCACGACGGCGGGTCGGCAGGGTCCGACCAGGCGACCACGAAGCCGCCGCTCACCTCCCGCCGCACCAGCACGCCGGTGTCCAGGTCGACGCACATGGGGATGAGCCCATCCGGGCCGGCGGCGCCGTCGCGGACGAAGGCGAGGTTGCGGCGCACCGGCGCCACCGGCACCTCGACCCCGAGCAGCGCCGCCACCCGCGCGGCCGCCGGGCCGGCGGCGTTGACGACCCGGCCGGCGCGCAGGGTCCGACCCGGGACGGTCACGTCCAGGGCGCCGCCCGGGGCGCGGGCGATCCCGGTCACCTCGGTGCCGGTGAGGATGCGGACGCCGAGCCGCTCGGCCTGCTGGCGCAGGGCGGCGACCACGCCGTGCGGGTCGAGGAAGCCGTCGCGGGCGTGGAAGGTCCCCGCCCGCAGCCCGTCCGGGCGTACGAACGGCGCCCGCGCCAGCGCCTGCTCCGCGCTCAGCCACTCGACCTCGACGCCCAGCGACCGCTGCAGCTCGAACGCCCGCGCCAGCGACCGCTCGCCCTCGGCGGTGCCGGCCAGCAGCAGGTAGCCGGTCTGCCGGAACTCGGGCAGCCCGGTGTCGCGCTCCAGCCGCTCCAGCTCGCCGATGGAGAAGCGGGAGAACTCCACGTTCACCGTGGTGGTGAACTGGGCGCGGACGCCGCCGTTGGCGCGCGCCGAGGAGCCCTGCCCGACGGCAGGCTCGCGCTCCAGCACCACCACCCGGTCCACCCCGGCCAGCAGCAGTTCCCTGGCCACCGCCAGGCCGATGACGCCGCCGCCGACCACCGCCACGTCGACCCGCTCGGCCATGCCGCTCCCTCCGTTGACACCGACGGTCCGCTCGGATCAAGTTACCGGCGCGCAGCCCCAGCCCGTCCAGGACCAAGGTGAGGGATCCGCCATGGCCACCAGGACCAACGCTCAGCCCCGCTCCCCGCTCGACGACTGGTTCCGCATCTCCGAGCGCGGCTCCACCGTCGAGCGCGAGGTCCGCGGCGGCCTGGCCACCTTCTTCACGATGGCCTACATCATCGTGCTGAACCCGCTGATCCTCGGCGGCGCCAAGGACGTGACCGGCGCGCGCCTCGACCTCGGCCAGCTCACCACCTCGACCGCGCTGGTCGCGGCGGTGATGACCCTGCTGATGGGCTTGTGGGGCCGCTACCCGTTCGCGCTGGCCGCCGGGCTCGGCCTCAACGCCGTGGTCGCCTTCCAGCTCGCCAGCCAGATGTCCTGGCCGGCCGCGATGGGCGTGATCGTGCTGGAGGGCCTGGCGATCACCGTGCTGGTCCTGACCGGCCTGCGCCAGGCGGTGATGGACGCCATCCCGCTCGCCCTCAAGCAGTCCATCGGCGTGGGCATCGGCCTGTTCATCGCCTTCATCGGCTTCGTGGACGCCGGCTTCGTGCGCCGCCTGCCCGACGCGGCCGGCACCCCGGTGCCGGTCGGCCTCGGCGTCAACAACCGGCTGATCGGCTGGCCGACGGTGGTGTTCTGCTTCGGGCTGCTGCTCACCATCGTGCTGTTCGCCCGCCGGGTGCGCGCCGCGGTGCTGCTCAGCATCGTGGTCACCACCATCTTCGCGATCATCGTCAACGCCATCGCCGACGTCCCGCCGCAGGTCGCCGCGGACGGCAAGGTCACCCCCGGCGGCTGGGGGCTGAACGTGCCCAAGCTGCCGCACGGGATCGTCGGCTCGCCCGACTTCGGCCTGCTCGGCCACTTCAGCCTCGGCGGCAGCTTCGCCACGGTCGGCGTCCTGACCGCGGTGCTGTTCATCTTCACCATCATGCTCAGCGACTTCTTCGACACCATGGGCACGGTGATCGGCGTCGGCAACGAGGCGGGCCTGCTGGACCGCGACGGGCGCCTGCCCGGCGTCGGCAACGTGCTGCTGGTCGACAGCCTGGCCGCGGCCGCCGGCGGCGCCGCCTCCGCCTCCTCCAACACCACTTACATCGAGTCGGCCGCCGGCGTCGCCGACGGCGCCCGCACCGGCCTGGCCAGCGTGGTCACCGGCCTGCTGTTCGTGGTCGCCCTGTTCCTCACCCCGCTGGTCGAGGTGGTCCCCTACGAGGCTGCCTCGCCGGTGCTGGTGGTCGTCGGCTTCCTGCTGATGATGCAGGTCCGCAACATCCCCTGGGAGGACCTCGAGCTCGCCATCCCCGCCTTCCTGACGATCGTGCTGATGCCGTTCAGCTTCTCCATCACCAACGGCATCGGCGCCGGCTTCATCAGCTACGTGGTGCTCAAGCTCTTCAGGGGCAAGGCGCGCGAGCCGCACTGGCTGCTGTGGGTGATCGCGCTGGCGTTCGTGGTCTACTTCGCGATCGACCCGGTCGAACGGCTCCTCGGCCTCAAGTAGCGGGGCCGTGGCGGCCGACCTGATCGTCCGCGGGCGCCGGGTGGTGACCCCGGCGGGGACCGGGCCGGCGGCCGTCCACGTGCGCGGCGGGCGGATCGACCGGGTCGCCGGCCACGACCAGGTGGCCGGGGCGGCCGAGCTGGTCGACGCCGGCGCCGCGCTGGTCCTGCCCGGGCTGGTCGACGCGCACGTCCACGTCAACGAGCCAGGCCGCACCTCCTGGGAGGGGTTCGAGCACGCCACCAGGGCGGCCGCCGCCGGCGGCGTGACCGTCCTGGTCGACATGCCGCTGAACAGCGTGCCGCCGACCACCTCGGTGGCGGCGCTGGAGGCCAAGCGGGCGGCGGCCGCCGGGCGCTGCCTGGTCGACGTCGCCTTCTGGGGCGGGATCGTACCGGGCAACCTGGCGGAGCTGCCGGCGCTGGCCGCCGCCGGCGTGGCCGGCTGCAAGGCGTTCCTGGTCGACTCCGGGGTGCCGGAGTTCCCGCCGGTCGAGCTGGCGGAGCTGGAGGCGGCGATGCGGGCGCTGGGGCCGCTGGGGCTGCCGACGGTGGTCCACGCCGAGGCGCCCGGGCCGGTGGCCGCCGCCACCGCGGCCGCCGCCGGCGGCGACCCGCGCTCCCACGCGACCTGGCTGGCCTGCCGGCCCGACGCCGCCGAGGTCGAGGCGGTGGCGGCAGTGGCCGAACTGGCGGGACGGTTGCGCGCCCTCGCCCACGTGCTGCACCTGTCGTCGGCGGAGGCGCTCGCCCCGCTGCGCCGCTGGCGGGACGCTGGCGCGCCACTGACCGCCGAGACCTGCCCGCACTACCTGGCGCTCGCCGCCGAGCAGGTCCCGGACGGGGCGACCCGGTTCAAGTGCGCCCCGCCGATCCGGCCGGCCGCCAACCGCGAGCGGCTGTGGGCGGCGCTGGCCGACGGGACCATCTCGCTGGTCGCCAGCGACCACTCGCCCTGCCCGCCGGCGCTCAAGCGGCCAGAGGACGGCGACTTCCTGGCCGCCTGGGGCGGGATCGCCTCCCTGGAGCTGCGGCTGCCGCTGGTGTGGACCGAGGCCAGCGCCCGCGGGCACGGGCCGGACGCGCTGGCCGAGTGGCTGTGCGCCGCGCCGGCGCGGCTGGCCGGCCTCGACGGCCGCAAGGGGACGATCGCGCCCGGCGCCGACGCCGACCTGGTGGTGTTCGACCCCGACGCGGTCGTGACGGTCGCCGAGCCCAGCCTCCACCAGCGCCATCCGGTCACGCCGTACACTGGCCGGGTGCTCCACGGCATGGTCGAGACGACCTTCCTGCGCGGCCGCAGGGTCTGGGACCGTGGCCGGTTCGCCGACCGGCCCGAGGGCGAGCTGCTGCGCCGCCGGAGGGGTCCGGGGAACCCCGTGGAGGGGTCCGGGGAACCCGGTACGGGTGCCCCGGAGGATCGAGGGGTGCCCCGGTGAATCGGGGGGCCGAATGAGCCCGCTGCTCGACCTGGCGGCCGGCCGGCTCGGCGGGGTGGCGCTGGCGTGCAGCGACGAGTTCTTCGCGCCCAAGGAGCGGCTGCTCGACCAGGCCGCGCCGGTGGCCGTCCCCGGCCGCTACACCGACCGGGGCAAGTGGATGGACGGCTGGGAGTCCCGCCGCCGCCGCGGGCCGGGCCACGACTGGTGCGTGGTGCGGCTCGGCGTGCCCGGCGTGGTCGCCGCCGTGGTCGTCGACACCACCCACTTCCGCGGCAACCACCCGGAGGCCTGCTCGGTCGACGGGCTGGCCGGCGAGCAGGGCGCCACCGCCGAGGGGCTGACCGGCCCGGCCGCCGACTGGGTCGAGCTGCTGGGCCGCACCCCCCTGGAGGGCGACCGGGAGCAGCGCCTGCCGGTGGATCCGCCGCGGCTGGTCAGCCATGTGCGCCTCAACATCCACCCCGACGGGGGCGTGGCGCGGCTGCGGGTCCTCGGCGAGCCCCTGCCCGACCTGCGCGGGCTGGCCGGCCCCGACGGGCGCCTCGACCTGGCCGCCACCGCCAGCGGCGGGACGGTGGTCGCCTGCAGCGACATGGCCTTCGCCGCCGCCGGCAACCTGCTGCTGCCCGGCGACGCGGTCGACATGGGCGAGGGCTGGGAGACCCGCCGGCGGCGCGGGCCGGGGCACGACTGGGCGGTGGTGCGGCTGGCCGCCGAGGCGACCGTCGACCGGGTCGAGGTCGACACCACCCACTACAAGGGCAACCACCCGGAGAGCTGCCAGCTGCAGGCGTGCCGGGCGCCGGCCGCCGGCCCCGGCGAGGTGCCCGAGGGCGGCTGGCGCGAGCTGGTGCCGCGCAGCCCGCTCGGGCCGCACGCCCGGCACGCGCTGGCGGCCGCGCCCGGCGAGCCGGCCACCCACGTGCGCCTGCTGATCCACCCCGACGGGGGCGTCAGCCGGCTGCGCGTGTGGGGCCGGGTCACCGCCGCCGGCTTCGACTGCGCCGGCCTGCGCCGGCTCAACGCGCTGCCGGCCGGGCGGGCGGCCGCCGAGCTGCTGGCCTGCTGCGGGTCGCGCACCTGGGCCGCCGGGGTCGCCGCCGTCCGCCCGTTCGCCGACCCGGCCGCGCTCGCGGCCACCGCCGCCAGCGTCTGGGAGCGGCTCGGCCCGGACGACTGGCAGGAGGCGTTCGCCGCCCACCCGCGCATCGGCGAGCGGTCCGCCTCGCCGTGGTCGACCCGGGAGCAGGCCGGCGTCGGCGGCGCCGCCGCCGAGGTGCTGGCCGAACTGGCCGACGGCAACCGCGAGTACGAGCGGCGCTTCGGCCGGGTGTTCCTGGTCCGCGCCGCCGGTCGCAGCGCGGCCGCGCTGCTGGCCAACCTGCGCGAGCGGCTCGGCAACGACCCGGACACCGAGCTGCGGGTGGCCGCCGCCGAGCAGGCCGAGATCACCCGCCTCCGCCTCCAGCGGCTGTTCCGGCCATGAGCGTCAGCAGCCACGTGCTCGACACCGCCAGCGGGCGGCCGGCCGCCGGGGTGCGGGCGACCCTGGAGGCGCGCGAGCCGGACGGCGGCTGGACGGCGGTGGGGGAGGGCGTCACCGACGCCGACGGCCGGCTGCAGGCGCTGGTGCTGGGCGACCGGGGCTCGCGGGCCGGGGTGCACCGGCTGCGCTTCGACACCGGCGCCTGGTTCGCCGCGCGCGGCCTGGCCGGCTTCTACCCGGAGGTGACGGTGGTGTTCGAGGTCGCCGACCCCGCCGAGCACTACCACGTGCCGCTGCTGCTCAGCCCGTACGGCTACACCACCTACCGGGGGAGCTGAGCGTGGGCATCGGGCTCGGCGGCAACCGCTACGGCAAGTCGGGGATCCGGCTGGTGCGGGTCGTCCGCCACCCCGACCGGCACGAGCTGGCCGACCTCACCGTCGACGTCGCCCTGGAGGGCGACTTCCGGGCCGCCCACCTGGCCGGCGACAACGCCGCGGTGCTGCCCACCGACACCATGCGCGGCACCGTGTACGCCTTCGCCGGCGAGGGCCCGGTCGGCGAGCCGGAGGCGTTCGGGCTCCGCCTGGCCGGCCACTTCGTCGACACCGTCCCGGCGGTCGCGCTGGCCCGGGTGCGGCTGCGGCAGCGGCCGTGGCGGCGCATCCCGGTGGGCGGCCAGCCCCACCCGCACGCCTTCGCCGCCGGCGACGGCGAGCGGCGCACCGCCACCGTGACCCGCGCGGGCGACCGCGCCTGGGTGGTGGCCGGCCTGGCCGGGCTGCTGGTGCTGAAGACCACCGGCTCCGGCTTCCAGGGGTTCCTGCGCGACCGCTACACCACCCTGGAGGAGACCGGCGACCGCCTCCTGGCGACCGAGCTGACCGCCGGCTGGCGGTACGCGACCCTGGAGGTGGACTGGGCCAAGGCGCACGCGGAGACCCGCCGGCTGCTGCTGGAGGCGTTCGCCGCCCACGACCAGAGCCGCTCGCTGCAGCACACCCTGTACGCCATGGGTGAGGCGGTGCTGCGCGAGCGCGCCGAGGTCGCCGAGGTGCGCCTGTCCATGCCGAACCGCCACCACCTGCTCGCCGACCTCGCCCCCTACGGCCTGGACAACCCCGGCGAGGTGTTCGTCGCCACCGACCGGCCCTACGGGCTGATCGAGGGCACCGTGACCCGCGACGACGCCCCGCCGGCCGGCCCGGCCTGGGAGTAGCGGCGTGGACTTCCTGCAGCCGAGCAACCTCCGGGAGGCGCTGGAGGCCAAGGCGGCGCGGCCCGAGGCGGTGCCGGTCGCCGGCGGCACCGACCTGATGGTGGAGCTGAACTTCGACCGCGCCCGGCCGGCCGCGCTGCTGGACCTGACCCGCGTGCGCGAGCTGGCCGGCTGGGAGCGGGACGGCGGCTGGCTGCGGCTCGGCGCCGGCCTCACCTACACCCGCATGGTGGAGGAGCTCGGCCGCTGGCTGCCCGGCCTGGCCATCGCCGCCCGCACGGTCGGCTCGCCCCAGATCCGCAACCGCGGCACGGTCGGCGGCAACCTCGGCTCCGCCTCGCCCGCCGGCGACTGCCACCCGCCGCTGCTCGCCGCGGGCGCCGAGGTCGAGGCCGCCTCGGCGGCCGCCAGCCGGCGCCTGCCGCTCGGCGCCTTCTTCACCGGGCCCAAGCGCCACGCGCTGCGGCCCGAGGAGCTGGTCGTGGCCGTGCACGTGCCGGTGGCCGGCGGCCCGCAGCAGTTCGCCAAGATCGGCACCCGCAACGCCATGGTGATCGCGGTCTGCTCGTTCGCGCTCAGCCTCGACCCCGAGCGCCGGCGGGTCGGCACCGGGATCGGCTCGGCCGGGCCGACGCCGCTGGCCGCGCCGGCGGCGGAGCGGTTCCTGGCCGGCGTGCTCGGCGAGGAGGACTGGGACGCGGCCGGCCCGCTCGGCGAGGCGGTCGCGGCCCGCTTCGGCGAGCTGGTCGCCGGGGCCGCCAGCCCGATCGACGACGTCCGCGGCAGCGCCGCCTACCGGCGGCACGCCCTGGCCGTGCTGGCCGGGCGGACCCTCGCCTGGGCGTGGGAGGAGCACCGGAGCCGGAGGGCATGATGGACCTGCGCTGCACCGTCAACGGCGAGGCCCGCGAGGCCGACGGCGTCTGGGAGGGCGAGAGCCTGCTGTGGGTGCTGCGCGAGCGCCTCGGCCTGCCCGGCTCCAAGAACGCCTGCGAGCAGGGCGAGTGCGGCTCCTGCTCGGTGTACCTGGACGGCACGCTGGTGTGCGCCTGCCTGGTGCTCGCCGGCCAGGCGCAGGGGGCCGAGGTGGTCACCGTCGAGGGCCTGGCGGCCGAAGGGGAGCTGCACCCGCTGCAGGCAGCGTTCGTGGAGGCCGGCGCGGTGCAGTGCGGCTTCTGCACCCCCGGCCTGATCGTGGCCGCCCACGACCTGCTGCGGCGGGAGCCGCGCCCCAGCGACGCGCGCATCCGCGAGGCGCTGGCCGGCAACCTCTGCCGCTGCACCGGCTACGAGAAGATCCTCGACGCGGTCCGCCTGGCCGCCGCCAGGATGGCGCCATGAAGACCCTGATCGAGGGCTGCGCGGTCGCCACCATGGACGCGGCCGGCAGCGAGCACGCCGCCGGGCACCTGCTGGTGGAGGGCGAGCGGATCGTCGCGGTCGGCGCCGGCGCCGCCCCGGCCGGCCTGGCCGCCGACCCCGCCACCCGCCGCGTCGACGGCGGCGGCTGCCTGCTCACCCCCGCCCTGGTCAACTGCCACCACCACCTGTACCAGTGGCTCACCAGGGGCCTCGCCCAGCAGGCCGACCTGTTCGGCTGGCTCACCGAGCTGTACCCGGTGTGGGCCGGCCTGGACGCCGAGCTGGTCGCGGCCGCCGCCGGCGCCGCCCTGGCGGCGCTGCTGCTGTCCGGCTGCTCCACCACCACCGACCACCATTACGTCTTCCCGGCCGGCGCCGGCGACCTGCTGGAGCCGGCGGTG
>DASQWY010000677.1:0-5195 GCA_035640005.1 Actinomycetes bacterium | reverse complement strand
GCCCCCGAGGACGCCACCCGCCCCACCGTGGAGGACCGCATCGCCGCGCTCGGGGACCTGTAACCCGGCTTACCCGGGCACATGCGGCACCATGGGCGCATGAGACGCCACCCATGCCTCCGGTCGCTCCGGTGGCTGGCCGCCGGGACGGCCGCGCTGGTCCTGCTGCTGGCCGGCTGCTCGCACAAGTCGAACGGCACGGCCGCGCCGGCCACGACCAGCCCGCCGGCCACCACCGTCCCGCCCGTCTGGCCGCTGACCGGCCTGCCCGCCGGCGACGCCGCCCGCGCCGCCCGGCCGCCCCTGTCGATCAAGGTCGACAACGTCACGCCGGCCCGCCCCCAGGCGGGCCTCAACGACGCCGACCTGGTCAGCGAGGAGCTGGTGGAGGGCGGCCTCACCCGGCTGCTGGCCACCTTCCACTCCCACGACGCCGCCGTGGTCGGCCCGGTCCGCTCGGTGCGGCCGGTCGACGGCCCGCTCCTGCGCGAGCTGGGCGGCGGCCTGCTCGGCTTCTCCGGCGGCGCGGCCGGCGTGGTCGACCGGGTCCGCAAGAGCTCCGCGGCCACCTTCCTTTCCCCGGGCCAGGCGCCGTCCGCCTACCGGCGCGATCCCGCCCGGCCCGCGCCGCACAACCAGTTCACCGGCACGCCCGCCCTGTACCAGGCCGGCAAGCGGCTGGCGCCCAAGGCGGGGCCGCCGCGGACGTTCCTGACCTTCGCGGCGGCCAAGCCGGCCGGGGGCAAGGCGGCCGGCGGCGTGCGGCTGCGCTTCTCGCCGTCGGCCAGCGCCGCCTGGCGCTGGGACGCGGGCGGCGGCCACTGGGCCCGCAGCCAGGACGGCACCCCCGACCGGCTGGTCGGCGGCCAGCAGGTCACCGCCGACAACGTGGTCGTGCTGCGGGTCCGCATCCGCGCCGACCAGAACACCGACGTGCTCGGCAACCCGACCCCGGACCCGGTGGTGGTCGGCAGCGGCACCGCCTGGGTGCTGCGCGACGGGCGCCTGCTCAGCGGCAGCTGGCGGCGGCCGTCGGAGGACCAGCCGACCCGGCTGCTCGGCGCCGGCGGCGCCGCCATCGCCCTGCACCCCGGCCGCACCTGGATCGAGCTGCTCCCCTCCGGCCAGCGCCCGGCGTTCGGCTGAGGGCCGTAACGCTTCCGTAACCGCGAGCGGGGATGGTGGGCACATGGCCGCACCCGTTGCCGCCGCGCGGCGGACAGCGCACCCGGCCGTCACCTGGACGGCCCGTGCGCTGTGCGCCCTGTCGGTGCTCGCCGGCGCCGCCAGCGTGCCGCTGGCCAGCGTGCACGGCACCTCCCCGGCCGAGCTGCTCGGCTCGCACGTCCTGGTGGGCACCGCGTTCGCGGTCAGCTTCCCGGTCCTCGGCGCCCTGATCGTGGCCCGCCTGCCGCGCAACTGGTTCGGCTGGGTCCTGATCGCCGTGGGCGTCTTCCTCGGCCCGTACGTGCTCAGCCAGCAGTACGTGCCGTCGGCGCTGCCGGGTCAGGCGCTGGCGAGCTGGCTGGGGACCTGGACCAACCTGCCAGGCATCGTGCTGGCCAGCACCTTCTTCCTGCTGCTGTTCCCCGACGGGCAGCTGCCGTCGCCACGCTGGCGGCCGCTGGCCTGGGCGTCGGCGGCGGTCGCGGTCGTCCCGGCGGCGATCGTGGCCGTCCAGACCTGGCCGCTGCGCGGGCCGGCGCCGATCGACCTGAACGCGCACCCGCGCGCGGACGCGGTGTGGACCACCGGGTTCGCGCTGGCGCTGCTGCTGCTGGTCCCGTCGGTGGCCGCCGTGGTGGCGCGCTTCCGCCGCTCGACCGGCATCCAGCGGCAGCAGCTCAAGTGGTTCGCGTACGCCGGCCTGGTGGCGGTGCCGCTCAACGCGCTCGCCCAGCTGCCCGGGTACGGGCCGGTCCTGGAGATGCTGCAGGCGCCGGTGCTGTTCGCCGCGATCGCCATCGCGATCTTCCGCCACCGGCTGTACGACATCGACCTGCTGGTCAACCGCACCCTGGTCTACGGGCTGCTCAGCGCGATCCTGGGCGGCGGCTACGCGGCGGCGGTGCTGCTGGGTGGGCAGGCGTTCAGCCCCGGCCGGCACCCTTCCAGCCTGGTGGTGGCGGCGACCACCCTGGCGGCCGCGGCGCTGTTCCAGCCGCTGCGCCGCGGCATCCAGGGGGCGGTGGACCGGCGCTTCAACCGCCGCCGCTACGACGCGGTCCGCACCGTGGCGGCGTTCAGCGCCCGCCTGCGCCACCAGGTCGACCTGGACACCCTCACCGGCGAGCTGCTCGCGGTCGTGCGGCAGACGATCGAGCCGACGCAGGTGTCGCTGTGGCTGCGGCCCGCCGCCGGCCGCGGCCCGCGCCGTTGAAGGCCGCTCGCGCCCTGGTGTAGCCTGGCCTCCGAAAATACCCCCCTGACCAGGCAAAACGCTTCGTGGTGCGTGGCCGGCCTGGCGGGAGACTCGAGGAGCCTCCGGATGGACTCGACCAACCAGACGACCGGGACGGGGCGCGTCAAGCGCGGCCTGGCCGAGATGCTCAAGGGCGGCGTCATCATGGACGTCGTCACCGCCGACCAGGCGAAGATCGCCGAGGAGGCCGGCGCGGTGGCGGTCATGGCGCTGGAGCGCGTGCCCGCCGACATCCGCGCCCAGGGCGGGGTCGCCCGCATGAGCGACCCGGAGCTGGTGCACCAGATCATGGACGCCGTCTCCATCCCGGTGATGGCCAAGGCGCGCATCGGCCACTTCGTCGAGGCGCAGGTGCTGCAGGCCATCGGCGTCGACTACGTCGACGAGTCCGAGGTCCTCACCCCCGCCGACGAGGCCCACCACGTCGACAAGTGGCAGTTCACCGTGCCGTTCGTGTGCGGCGCCACCAACCTGGGCGAGGCGCTGCGCCGCATCGCCGAGGGCGCGGCGATGATCCGCTCCAAGGGCGAGGCAGGCACCGGCAACGTGGTCGAGGCGGTGCGCCACATGCGCGCGATCGCCGGCGGCATCAGCCGGCTCGCCTCGCTGCGCCCCGACGAGCTGTTCACCGCCGCCAAGGAGCTGGGCGCCCCCTACGAGCTGGTCGCCGAGGTCGCCGCCGCCGGCCACCTGCCGGTGGTGCTGTTCACCGCCGGCGGCATCGCCACCCCCGCCGACGCCGCCATGATGATGCAGCTCGGCGCCGACGGCGTGTTCGTCGGCTCGGGCATCTTCAAGTCCGGGGACCCCGCCCGCCGGGCCAAGGCGATCGTGGAGGCGACCACCTTCTTCCAGGACCCGGGGATCGTCGCCAAGGTGTCCCGCGGGCTGGGCGAGCCGATGGTCGGCATCGCGGCCGTGCCCGAGGCCGAGCGGCTGGCCGGCCGGGGCTGGTAGGCGCCGTGCCCGGCGGTCCCCGCGTCGGCGTCCTGGCCTTCCAGGGCGACGTCCGCGAGCACCTGCGCGCCCTGCGCGAGGTCGGCGCCGGCCCGGTCGAGGTCCGCGACCTCGAGCGGCTCGGCCAGGTCGACGGGCTGGTCATCCCGGGCGGCGAGTCGACCGTGATCGGCAAGCTGGCCGCCCGCTATGGCCTGATCGGCCCGCTGCGCGAGCGGGCGCGCGCCGGCCTGCCGGTGTTCGGCACCTGCGCCGGCATGATCCTGCTGGCCCGCGAGGTCGAGGGGCCGCCGCAGGACCTGCTCGGCGTGCTGGACGTGCGCGTGCGCCGCAACGCCTTCGGCCGCCAGGTCGCCTCCTTCGAGGCCGAGGTCGACGTCAAGGGCCTGGACGGCGGGCCGGTGCCGGCCGCGTTCATCCGCGCACCCTGGGTCGAGGTGGCCGGCCCGGGCGTCGAGGTGCTCGCCGAGGTCGACGGCCGGGTGGTCGCCGTCCGCCAGGGCGACCTGCTGGCCACCGCGTTCCACCCCGAGCTCACCGGCGAGCGCCGCCTGCACCGCTGGTTCGTCGACCTGGCCAGGGCCGCCCGCGACCGCGGCGTCCACGGCCAGCCTCCGGATCCGCCTGCCTGAGCCGCCAGCTCCAGCAGGAAGGAGACGCCATGAGCGGCCACTCGAAGTGGTCGACCATCAAGCACCAGAAGGGCGCCAAGGACGCCAAGCGCGGCAAGCTGTTCGCCAAGCTGATCCGGGCGATCGAGGTCGCCGCCCGCAGCGGCGGCGGCAGCCCGGAGGGCAACCCGACCCTGGCCGACGCCGTCCAGAAGGCCAAGGACAACTCGGTGCCGAACGACACCATCGACCGGGCGATCAAGCGCGGCACCGGCGAGGGCGGCGGGGCGCAGCCGGAGCTGGTCACCTACGAGGGCTACGCGCCCGGCGGGGTGGCCATGCTGGTGGAGGCGCTGACCGACAACCGCACCCGCACCGCCAGCGACATCCGCCACGTCTTCAGCAAGCAGGGCGGCAGCATGGCCGACGCCGGCAGCGTCGCCTACCTGTTCACCCGCAAGGGGCAGCTGGTCGTGCCCGGCGACGGGGCCGACGAGGACCGGGTCATGGAGGTCGCCCTGGAGGCCGGCGCCGAGGACGTCGAGGCCGACGGCGACGGCTGGACGGTCACCACCGCCCCCGGCGACCTGCGGGCCGTGCGGGCCGCCTTCGACGCCGCCGGCATCGCCTACGAGTCCGCGCAGGTGACCATGATCCCGAGCGTGTCGGTGCCGCTGGAGCGGGACAGCGCCGTCAGGGTGCTGCGCCTGCTGGACGCCCTCGACGACCTCGACGACGTCCAGGACGTGTACGCCAATTTCGACATACCCGACGAGGTCATGGCCGAGGTGAGCGGCTAGCGTCCCTCGCGGGGCTGGTGGGCGCGCTGCCCGGCCAGCACGCCGCTGGGGTCGACCAGGGCGCCGGCGTAGGCCAGTGCCTGCAGCAGCGCCAGCCAGCGGGAGGGCCGAGCGTTCCGGCGGTAGCGGTCGGTGGCGGCGAGGCTCATCGTTCACTCCCTCTTGTGACTGCGTTCACAAGCAGTCTGGCTCCCGACCGTCACGGCATCGTTACGGGACGCGAGCGGCCCGGGAGCTTCGGCTCCCGGGCCGCGGCGGCCGGCGGGGCTACCCGCGGTTGAAGGGGCGGACGTAGGGGTTGGTGCCGTTGTAGAGCCCGGCCGGGTTGGGGTACCACAGCCACACGTGCAGGGTCACCAGGTCCGGGTGCCAGAAGCTGAACGCCGCGCCCGTCTCCGGGCTGGT
>DASQWY010000676.1:0-6113 GCA_035640005.1 Actinomycetes bacterium | reverse complement strand
GTGCGCGCGTATTTGGACCCGGATGTCGTCAGCGCGCAGGCGTCGTACGGCATCGGGCCGTTTGCCGCAATCGGCTACCGATCTGCCGTCGGTGTCCTCGACAATGTCCAGGCGAACGATGACTCGACGCCGCCGCTGCCGCAGGACGAGACGTCGGTCGCCTACAGCACCCAGAACCCGCTGGTCGCGGTGGCCGGCTCCAACGACTACGTGAGCGGCGGCGTGGCGGTCATGCGCACGTCCGACGGCGGCAAGAGCTGGAAGACGACCCGGGTGATCCCGCAGTTCGTCGGGACCCGCGACTTCTGCTCGGGCGGCGACCCGGCGGTCGCCTACAGCCGCCGCGACCGCGCCTTCTACATCGCCCAGCTGTGCTTCTTCCGCGCGCTGCCGTTCTCCGAGGTCCACCTGTACAAGTCGGTCGACAACGGCAAGACCTGGACGCCGGGCCGGTTCGCGGCCAGGGCCGCCAGCAACTTCGACTACGCCAACGGCACCGTCGACGCCTCGCTGTTCTACGACAAGGAGTACATCGACGTCGACAACACTCCGACCAGCCCGCACTACGGGCGCATCTACGTCACCTACACCAAGTTCCACCTGCTGGCGGACGGCTCCAGCGACACCTGCCCGATCCAGCTCGCCTACACCGACGACGTGCCGACCTTCAACCCGTCGCTGACGGTCTTCCAGCACACCGCGGTGGTGCCCGACGACCTTGGCAGCGGCGGCCTCGGCGAGTCGGCCAACCAGGGCAGCCTGCCCCGGGTGGAGCCGAGCGGCGCGCTGGACGTCACCTACACCCTCGAGGACTGCAACACCGCGCTGGACCACGGCTTCCGCTTCCAGAAGTCGACCGACGGCGGGGCCAGCTTCCTGGCCAGCCCCGTCCACATCGACAAGCCGGGCCAGTTCGTCGACAACCCGGACCCGGGCGACCTGCTGCCGCCGACGGCGTTCCGGGCGCCCAACAACGCCTCGCTCGCGGTCAACCGCGCCACCGGGACGCTCGCCTTCGTCTACCAGAACAACGTCAACCGGGCCGTGTCCGGCGCCGACATCTCCCTGCAGCTGTCGCGCGACGGCGGCTTCCACTGGACCGACGCGCGCGTGCTGAGCAAGGCCGGCGGCGCCGCGGCGCCCAACGACCAGTTCTTCCCGTGGATCGCCGCCACCCCGTCGGGCGAGTTCAACGCCATCTGGTTCGACCGGCGGCGCGACCCCGCCAACCGCAACATCGACACCTGGCAGGCGGTCAGCGGAGACGACGGCCGCAGCTGGCGGACCTTCCGGATCAGCACCCGCTCGTGGAACCCCGACCTCGGCTTCTTCACCTCGGGGGCGTTCATCGGCGACTACAACGGCATCGCCGCCGCCAACCAGGCCGTCTACCCGGTCTGGACCGACGGCCGCAACACCGCCATCGCGCGCACCGGGATCGGCGAGACCGACATCTTCACCAACGTCGAGCTCCGCTGACGCCCAGGCCGGGCGGCCCTCCTCCGGGGGCCGCCCGGCCGCTCACCACAGCGCGCCGCCGCCGAGCAGGATGTAGAGGATCGGCCCGACGCCCCAGACGACGCTGACCACCGACCACAGCACCTTCTGCAGCAGGTTCAGGTCGCCGCGGCCGACGATGTTGATGATCGCCAGGATGAACGCGATCGGGTGCAGGAACAGCGAGATCAGGATCTCGATGACGAGCTTCACGGGTCGCTCCTTCCCGGTCGGGGCGGCCAGCGTAGCTCGCGGGGAGGCGACGTGAGCGAACCGGGCGTGCTGGTGCGGCCGTGCCGCCGCGAGGAGGTCCGCCGCCGGCTACCGCCACGACCGCCGGGTCGGCCGCTGGGTCAAGAACCTCGGGTAGGAGTCGTTATCCCGGTGGGGGTGGTCGGCCCGCCGCGTGGGCGGGTGGGGTGAGGGTGACCTGGCCGCTGGCGGGGTCGCGGTGGGCGTGCCAGCCCAGCTCGTGGACTGCGCGGTGGTGGGAGCGGCAAAGCAGCATCAGGTTGTCGAGGTCGGTTGGGCCGCCGTGCAGCCACGAGGTGAGGTGGTGGGCGTCGGTCCACGGGGCCGGCCGGTCGCATCCGGCGGCCACGCAGCCGCCGTCGCGCACGACCAGGGCGTGACGCAGGGCGGGCGGGATGACGCGGGTGGCGCGGCCCAGGTCCAGCAGCTGGGAGGGGGCGCCCAACGGCGGCGGCAGCAGCGCCAGGCCGCCGCGCAGCCTGGCCACCAGCCCGCGATCGTCGGCGGGGCCGTCACCGGTGGCGGCCTGGTCGGGGTGGCGGCGCACGGCCGCGCGGGTGAGGGTGGCGTCGCAGGCCAGCCGCCGGACGGTCTCGGCCGGCAGCGCCCCGCCCCAGCCACCCACCCCGCCCAGGCCGTGCCCGCCCAGCAGGCTGTCAAGTTCGACGGTGACGGTCAGCTGCGGGCGCTGCCCGCCGGCCTGCGGCAGTCGCCCGGCCTGCAAGGCCTGGCGGGCCAGCTCGCCCAGCGCATCCGCACGTCGCTGCGCCGCCGGCCGGGCATCGTCGGGTCCGGCGGGGCGGGCCAACGGCGCCAGGGCGGCTTGCACCGCCTCGCCGGCCTCGGCGTCCAGCAGCCCGTCGACCGCGACCATGCCGTCGACGGTGCCCGACAGCCACAGCCCCCGCCGCTCCAGCCGCCGCCGGGCGCGCTGGTCGGCGCGGTCGGGGTCGACCAGCTCGCGCAGGTGGCTGGCCAGCTGGCGCAGGCGCGGCGGATCCAGCCGGCGGGCGGCGTCCAGCAGGACCGGTTCGGCCTGGGCGACGGTGGTTGCGGGCAGGTCGTGGGTGGCCTCGGCCAGCACCACGGCGTGCTGGTAGGACAGCTCGCCGGCCGCCAGCGCGCGCCCCGTCGACCGCAGCGGACCGCGGTGCAAGGCACGGGCGGCCAGCACCCGCCGGCTGGCCGCGGCGTGGCTCATGCGGGTGCCCGCGCGCAGCCACCCCGCCGTGGAGGGCGCTCGGCCGCCCTGGTCGGCGCCGGCGGCCCCGCGCCCGTCCAGGTGGGCCAGCAGGCGCAGGCACAGCCCGTCTAGCTGGTCGCGCAGCCGCTGCACGGCCAGTGTCTGCTCGGCCAGCAGGCTGTCGGGCAGGCCGGCGGGGTCGTGGCCGGCGAATTCGGCAACCGCGGCGGCCAGGGCTTCCAGCCCGGGTGGCACCTCAGGCGAACTGGTGTTCGAGTCCATGCCCGGAGGCTACCCGCCCGGGCACCCGCCGCCCAGACCCCCCACCACATCTGTGGACAACCGTCCTGGGCCGCCTACTCCTCCTCCAGGAGGGCGTCGACGAACGCCTCGGGGTCGAAGGGGGCCAGGTCGTGGGCGCCCTCGCCGAGGCCGACCAGCTTGACGGGGATGCCGAGCTCGCGCTGCACGGCGATCACGATGCCGCCCTTGGCGGTGCCGTCGAGCTTGGTCAGCACCACGCCGGTGACCCCGACCGCGTCGGTGAACTGCCGCGCCTGCGCCAGGCCGTTCTGGCCGGTGGTGGCGTCCAGCACCAGCAGCACCTCGCGGACCTGGCCGCCCTCGCGTTCCAGCACCCGGCGCAGCTTGCGCAGCTCGTCCATCAGGTTGGTCTTGGTGTGCAGCCGGCCGGCGGTGTCCACCAGCAGCACGTCGGCGTGCCTGGCCCTGGCGGAGGCGAAGGCGTCGAAGGCGACCGCGGCGGGGTCGGCGCCCTGCTGCTGGCGCACCACCGGGGCGCCGACCCGCTCGCCCCAGATGACCAGCTGCTCGACCGCGGCCGCCCGGAAGGTGTCGGCCGCCGCCAGCACGCTCTGCTTGCCCTCCTCGGCCAGGGCGAGGGCGAGCTTGCCGGCGGTGGTCGTCTTGCCGGTGCCGTTGACGCCGACCACCAGCACGATGCCGGGCTTGGAGTGCTCGTCGAGCAGGTCGAGGGCGAGGCTGCGGTCGGGGGCGCCGACCGCGTCCAGCAGCTCGGCCCGCAGCAGCCCGCGCAGTCGCTCGCCGGCGGCCCGCTCGGCACGGGCCCGCCGCCGCAGCCGCTCGACCAGCTCGCCGGTGGTGGCGACGCCCACGTCCGCCCCGAGCAGCGCCTCCTCCAGCTCCTCCCAGGCCTGCTCGTCGTCGGCGCCGCGGCTGAGCAGGCCGGCCAGGCCGCGCGAGAACGCCACCCGGGAGCGGCCGAGCCGCTGGCGGAAGCGCCGCCGGGGGGCGACGACCTCCTCGGTGGCGGTGGTCACCCCCGGCCCCTCGGGCAGGTCGACCTGGCCGGGGTCGCGGGCGGGCGGCTGCTTGCCCGGCTGGTCCCCGACCCCGGGCTCGCGGCCGGGCCGCCGCCGGACGTCCCCGCCGGCGAGGTGGCGCCGGCGGCGGCCCGCCACCAGCGGTACCGCCGCCAGCACGCACAGGACGACCAGGGCGGCCAGCACGGCCAGGACGATGCCGAACGATCCCACCACTACCTCACCTCGGCTGCGGCGACGGGCTGCCGCTCAAGGTTGCCATCGGCCGTCCGCAGCCGCTGGCTGACCACCTTGGTGACCCCGTCGGACTGCATGGAGACGCCGTAGAGGGCGTCGGCCGCCTCCATGGTCCGCCGCTGGTGGGAGACGACCAGCAGCTGGGCGCGCTCGCGGGCGTCCTCCAGCAGGTCCAGGAAGCGGTGCAGGTTGACGTCGTCGAGCGCGGCCTCGACCTCGTCGAGCACGTAGAACGGGCTCGGCCGCGCCCGGAAGATGGCGAAGTAGAAGGCCAGCGCCACCAGGCTCCGCTCCCCGCCCGACAGCAGCGACAGCCGCCGCACCCGCTTGCCGGGCGGCCGCGCCTCCACCTCGACGCCGGAGGCGAGCAGGTCCTCCGGGTCGGTGAGGACCAGGCGCCCCTCGCCGCCGGGGAACAGCAGCGTGAAGGTCCGCTCGAACTCGCGGGCGACGTCGACGTAGGCCTGGCCGAACACCTCGCGGATGCGCTCGTCCACGGCCCTGATCACCTTCAGCAGGTCGCGGCGGCTGTCCTTGAGGTCCTGGAGCTGGCCGGACAGGAACGTGAAGCGCTCCTCCAGCGCCTTGAACTCCTCCAGGGCGAGCGGGTTGACCCGGCCGAGCAGGGTCAGCCGGCGCTCCAGCGCGGTGGCGGCGCGGCGCAGCTCGGTGGAGGGCTGGCGGCGTGGGTCGTTCTCGGCCAGCTCGGCCAGGCGCTGCTCGGTGGGCAGGTAGTCGGCGAGCGCCTCGTCGGGGTCGAGGGCGAACTCCTCGACGATCCGCTTGCCGAGCTCCTCGGCGCGCAGCCGCGCCTCGATGCGGGCCTCGTCGCCGGCGTGGGTGGCGGTGTGGTGCTCGTCCAGCGCGGCGGCCGCGTCGCGGCGTCGGCCGGCGGTGGCGGCCAGCGCGGCCCTGGCCGCCTGCACGGTCTCGGCCAGCCGGTCGCGCTCGGCGGTGGCGGCGGCCAGGCAGCGTTCCAGCCGCTCCAGGACACCGCCGGCCAGGTGCGCCGCCTCGGCGGCCCGGGCGGCGCCGTCGCGGCGGGCGTCGCGGACGCGGGCGCGGCGCTCGGCCGCCTCCGCCTCGGCCTCGGCCTGGGCGCGCAGCTCGGCGAGGCGCTCGCCGAGCAGGCGGGCCCGCTCGGCGACCCCGGCGGCGGCGACCTGGGAGGAGGTGGCCGCCTGCTCCTGGAGGTCGAGCTCGGCGGCCAGCGGCGCCCGCCCGGCCAGCTCGGGCGCGGGAGCGGCTCGAGCGTCCGCGCCGAGCCCGGCGAGGGCGGCCTCCGCCTCGGTGAGCCGGGCGGCGGCGCGGTCGCGGCCGCCGGTTAGCTCGTGGAGCCGTTCGGCGGCGGCGGCGGCCTCCTGGTCGAGGGCGCGCCGCTCCCGGCCGGCCAGGCCGAGGCGGTCGTCGAGCCGGCGCAGCGCGGCCTGGGCGTCCTGGTGGGCGCGGGCGGCGGCCTCCGCGTCGGCGGCCAGCCGGTCCAGCGCGTCCTCGGCGGCGCGGAGCTCGGCGGCGGCCCGTTCCAGCCCGGCGGCGGCGGCGCGCTCCTCGGCGGCCGCCTCCTTGGCGGCGCGGCGGGCGGCCAGCCCGCTCGCCTCCGGGACCACGCCGCCCTCGACCCGCCCGGCGGCGACCAGCTC
>DASQWY010000675.1:0-4744 GCA_035640005.1 Actinomycetes bacterium | reverse complement strand
CGCCTGGCCGGCGCTGCTCGGCCACGCGATGTGGGTACTGCCCGGCGAGCAGGCCGCCGCGGCCGGATGGTTCGGCCCGGTGGTCGCCGACCGGGTCCGCCGGCGCATCGGCGACGTGGTCGCCGCCGCGTTCGGGCCGGTCGGCGTGGTCCAGCGCGAGGTCGACCCCACCCAGGCCCGCCTCACCGGCCACCACGGCTCGATGACCGCGGCCGAGCAGCTGGTGCCGTTCCTCGAGCTGCGCCGCTGACGCCCGGCGCGCCCGGCCCGCGTCCCCTCAGCGGCGTTTCAGGACGGCCCCGGCGGCGACGGTGGCGGCCAGCAGCGCCGCCAGCACGCCGGCGCAGCCGCTGCCGCCCGCGGCCCGGGCGCGCGTGCGGTACGGCGGCCGCAGGGGCGCCTCGTCCGCGTAGTTCTCGTCCTCCTGCCAGTCGGGCACGCCGTTGTTGTCTCTGTCCATCCTCCACCTCCGCCGCCGTCCCCTCGGAGCCGGGCTCCCCACCCCGGCCCGGCGACGCCCGAGCGCTTCACGACGTCATGCTACCGCCGCGACACCACACCGTACGCGCCGTTCGCACTACTGTGGAGGCTCAGGTCGCCCGCCAGATACGGTCGGCGAGGACCAGCAGCCCGGCGCGCGCCAGCGGCTCGCCCGGCTCCAGCCGCGGCGTGACGCGCAAGTCAGGTGCCGCGCTCCTGGCCGTCCAGGCTGAGGGTGGCGGCGGTCCCCCGGTTGGCGGTCATGCCGGCGGCGCGCGAGCGGCGCACGGCGGCCAGGAACGCCTCGCGCACCACCGGGTTGGCGAACAGCTCGTCCAGGTCGACCCGGAGCCGCCGCCCGCCGCGGTCCTCCAGCGCGAGCAGGCGGCGGGTCCAGCGGACCTCGAGGGCGGCCCGGGTCAGCTGGTCGGTGCGCACCCAGCCGTCGCGGCGGCCGGCGCGCACCCGCAGCCAGTCCTCGCCGACCGCCACGGCCCTGGCGGGGTTGGCGTAGACCAGCAGCAGCCAGGTGGCCAGCAGGGTGGCGAGGCCGAAGCCGTAGGCCGGCGGGGTCGGGTGGGAGAGCGCCACCACCGCCCACAGCACCGCCAGCGCCAGCAGCACCTTCAGGAACAGTCGGCGTCGCGCCCAGCGGCCCTCGGTCCAGGAGCCGAGCCTCGGCCCGAGCCCGGCCGGCGGCGCCGGCGGCGGCAGCGCCGGCCCGTCGCGCCACCAGCGGTCGCTCGTCATGGTGCCAGCCTACCTAGCCGAAGACCGAGTGCCACCCCTTGGAGATCGCGCCGCCGACCGCGTGGGCCGCGCCGCCGACCGCGTGGGCGGCGTCGCCGACGGCGTGGTCGACCGTCTGGACGGCGTCGTGCCCCCATTGGGTGTGGGCGACCCAGTGCACCAGCTCGCCGGCGCCGTAGGCGGCCAGCCCGCCGACCACCAGGCCGGCGACGATCGGCGCGCCGGCGGTGAGGCCGAGCGCCACCGCGGCGCCGACCGCCAGGTCGGCGGCGACCGCGCCCGCGGCCAGCGAGGCCGCGTCGGCGCCGATCTCCTCGGTCGGGTCCGCCCCGCCCTCGATGTTCTCGGTCGCCTGCCAGGCGGTCAGGCCGATGCCGACCAGCGGGATCGCCCTGACCCCGCGGACCGCGAACGCCCGCCCTAGCGGCCCGGCCCGCTCGCCGAGGTCGCCGAGGCCGTACGCCAGCCCCTTGGACAGCCGCATCCTGGACGACCAGGTGTCCGCCGACTCCATCGCCCCGCGCAGGTTGCCGCGCAGCTCGGCGGAGACCTCGCGGTCGTAGCGGTCCAGCAGCTTGGTCCAGTGGCGCAGCTTCTTGGGGCTGGAGGCCGTCTCGATCTTGCGCAGGATCGCGTCCCGCGGCCCCTCCAGCCGCTCCAGGTCGGCCCTGGTGAGCGCGGCGGTGGTGGCGGCGCTGGTGTAGGCGGTGTAGCCGTAGCCGAGGCTGCTCCACGGGTTGTCCCACGGCTTCGACCACTGGTAGGACCCGACCAGCGCCATGCGGGCGCCGTCGATCTGGCCTTTGGCGGTCTCGGCGGCCGTCTCGGCCTCGCGGAGGATGCGCTGGGCCTCCTGCGCCAGCCGCTGCTGCGCGGCGGCCAGGGTCTGGTCCGGCCGGGTCGGGTCCTCGGCCACCGGCGGCCCGGTGTAGCGCACGCCGCCCTGGTCGTCGACCTCGAAGTGCTGGGCGGCCGCGGCGCCGTTGAGCCGTTCGGCGTCGCCCTGGGCGGTGCTCAGCGCGCCGGCGTAGGCGGTGAGGGCGGCGCTGGCCTGCCGGCAGGAGCCCAGCAGCGTCTCGAAGCGGGGGTCCAGCTCGGCGACCGAGCCGCGGAAGGCGGCCGCGCCCTGCCCCTCCCAGCGGCCGGCGCCGGTCAGCGAGGACGCCCGGCCGTCCAGGTCGCCCTGGTCGCGGCCGAGCGCCCGCACGGCGCCGTCCAGGTCGGTGGCGGCGGCGTCGAGCGCTCCCGGGCTGCCGGGGATCCTCATCGCGGCCCTCCCGGTCGGCCGGCGGGCGTGGTCGTCAGGGTGGCGGCGCCGGCGGCGTCGGCGTGCTCGTAGCCGGCCGCCGCCGAGCGGAGCCGGCCGGCCTCGGCGCGGACGTCGCCGGCGAGGTCGCGGGCGAACCCGGCGAAGTCCCAGGCCGCCCGGCCGAGGCTGTCGGCCAGCCGCGGGTTGCCGGCCCCGCCGGCCGCCGACACCAGCAGCCCGTCCAGCTTGCCGGCCTGGGCATCCACGTTGCCGCCGGCCGTGTCGATGGCGCTGGCGGCGGCCCGCAGCTCGGCGGGCGTGATCCGCAGCACGCCGCCGGGGCCGCCGCCGTCATGCGGTGGCATCGGGTCCCTCCTCGGTGGTGGCGCCCGTCGCGGGCGGGGGGAGCGGGGTGCGGCCGCCGTCCCTGCCGAGCGCGTAGCCGCCCGGGCTGCCGGCGTCGATCAGCACCCGGGCGACGTCCTGCTCGTCCAGCAGGTCGGCCAGCTCGTGCGGCCGGACGGCGGCCCAGTGCTGCAGCTGGCCGCGGGCGGTGACCAGCCGCTGGGGCGAGGTGTAGGCCTCGGCCACGACCTCGCCCTCCGGGGTCCGCGCCAGGACCACCTGGACCTCGCCGACCGGGCGGCCCTGGCCGTCCAGGGTGGGCGGCAGGATCGGCAGGAGCAGCACGTCGGGCGGGACCGTCGCGGCCACGCTGTCCGGCTCCACCGCCGCTACCCGGAGAAGCTGCCGGCGACGCTCTGGTCGGTGGTGGACGCGATCGTCTTGGCCTCGCCGACGTTCGCGCTGAACATCTGCATGACCTCCGAGAAGTGGAGGGTGAGCTGGTCGTAGGAGGCCTGCAGCTCGGTCCAGGCCCGCTGGGCGGCGCCGGTCCAGGCGTCGCCGCTGCGCACCGCGCTGGTGTCGCGTTCGAGCCTGGCCTTACTCTCGGCGATCTCGGCCGAGACCTTGGCCAGGATGCCGACCAGGCCGTCGAGCTGCCCGTAGTCCCAGAGCTGGGTTCCTGATGCGCTCATGTCGCGGTCGCTCCTCGGGCTCGTCCTAGAGGTGCAGTTGGCCGCCGACCTTGGCGACCAGCTGGCCGGCCTCGGTGTCGGCGGCGTCGTGGCGCTGGCTGGCCTGGGCGACCTTGTCGGCCACCATCCGCATGTTGGCCACGTGCCTGGTGAGCGCCGCCTCGACGTCGGCGGCGACCCGCCCCGCCGCCTGCGCGGCCGCCCCCAGCCAGGGGGTGCTCTGCACCTGCGCGACGGCCATCCGCTTGCGCGCGTCGAGGTCGTCGGCCGCGGCGCGGATCTTGCCCGCCGCCGACTCGAGCGCACCGGCCTCCTTGGCCAGGTCCCGTGCCATCTCGCCTCCTCTGTGAAGGGTCGAGCGGGCGCCCGGCCACGCGTCGCGGCCGCGCCCCGTGCCAGCCGCGGACCCTAACCCAATCGTCGCGCAAGGGGAAATCAGCGGAGCAAGCCTCGATTGTCCGATTGGCCTAGTCCGGCCTCAGCCGCTGAACCGCTGCGCGTACCGCTCCACCGCGGCGTACAGGCCGAGCACGCCCAGGGCCAGCGGCAGCAGGGCCAGGTTGACGGCCACCTCGAGCTGGTCGAGCCGCTGGCGCAGCGCCGCCGAGGCGGTCCGGCGGCGCGCCAGGAAGCCCGCCGCCAGCAGCGCCGCGGCGGTCGCGGCCAGCAGGCCGCTGCCAAGCGCCTGCCGGGCCGGCCCGGACGGGGCGGCGCCGGCCAGGCCCACCTCCAGCGCGACCAGCCCGGCGAGCGCGGCCAGGCCGAGCGGCAGCACCTGCGCGACGAAGCGGAACACCCGCGCCCGCAGCGCCACCGCGGCCACCACCAGCGCCGCCAGCGGGCGGGCGAAGGCGCCGTCGGCGAACGCGAGCACCAGCAGCGCGCCGGCCAGCGCCACCCCGGTCCCGCCGAGCAGCCAGGTCAGCAGCCGGTGCCCGGCGGCCACCTTGGCCCGCTCGGCGTCCACCGCCACCTCGGCGTCCTCGTCGCCGCCGCGGATCCCCGCCAGCCGCATCGCCAGCCTCGGCAGCGCGCCCGCCAGCGGCGGCAGCAGCACCGCCAGCGCCGCGGCCGCCTGCGCGGGCGTGGCGCCCAGCGCGACGGCCGCGGCGGCGGCGGCCAGGGCGGCGGCCGGCACGGCCGCGGCCAGCGCCGGGGCGGCCGCCGCCGGCGCGGCGACCGCGGCGACCGCGGCCCCGGCCGCCAGCCCGGCGGCCGCTGCGGC
>DASQWY010000674.1:0-3912 GCA_035640005.1 Actinomycetes bacterium | reverse complement strand
CTGCGCAGCGGGCACTTCGTGCTGTCGTCGGGCCGCCACTCCGACACCTACCTGCAGTCGGCGGTGGTGCTGCAGTGGCCGGCCGTCGCCGAGGCGCTCGGGCGCGCGCTGGCCGAGCCGTGGCGCGGGCTGGTCGACGTGGTCGTCGGCCCGGCCATGGGCGGGGTGGTGATCGGCCACGAGACCGCCAGGGCCCTCGGCGTCCGCATGGTGTTCACCGAGCGCGCCGGCGGGACCATGGGGCTGCGCCGCTCGTTCGAGGTCGCCCCGGGCGAGCGGGCGCTGATCACCGAGAACGTGGTCACCACCGGCGGCTCCGCCCTGGAGGTCGCCGAGCTGCTGGCCGCGGGCGGCGCCGAGGTGGCCGGCCTGGCCACGATCGTCGACCGGCTGCCCGCCGGCGCCGGCCTGCCGCTGACCTACCGCGCGCTGGCCAGGGTCGACGCGGCCGCCTGGCCGCCGGCCGACTGCCCCCACTGCCGCGCCGGCCGCCGCACCGAATCCCCCGGCAGCCGCCACCTGAGCCCCTGACCTGCGACGATCGCGCTGCTCAGTGGACCAGCGGGCGGCCCGGCGCAATTGTCGCGCGGTGCCGGTAGCCTGCTCCGGTCCGGCGGAGCAGGAGCGCGCGGAGTGCCTACAAAACCACTCATAGCCATGGCCGATTTGGCGGTATGTTGACAGAGGAGGGTTCTGACCAGCGCCGATGGATTGTGGCCGCCGCCAAGGTGTGCGTAGAATCCGCGAGTTCTTCGATCCAGCAGGCGGGGGCCGACCGCGCCGACCGCTTCTGGGCACGACGTCACGAGGAGGCACGATGCCACTGCCCACCCTGACGGCCGAGCAGCGCCAGCAGGCCCTGGAGAAGGCCGCCGAGGCGCGCCGGAAGCGGGCCGAGCTGAAGGCTCAGCTCAAGAGCGGCAACACCAGCCTGGCCACGGTGCTCGGCCGCGACTCCGACGAGACCGTCGGCAAGATGAAGGTCTCCAGCGTGCTGGAGAGCCTGCCGGGCGTCGGCAAGGTGCGCGCCCGCAAGATCATGGAGAAGCTCGACATCTCGGCCTCGCGCCGCGTCCGGGGCCTCGGCTCCAAGCAGAAGGACGCCCTGCTGGCCGAGTTCGGCGGCAAGAAGTAGCCACCGCCCTGGCCGCTCCCACCCGCAACGGCGCGGCCGGGCGTCCCGGGCGCCTGATCGTGCTGGCCGGCCCCTCCGGGGTCGGCAAAGGAGCCGTGAGGGCCAGGCTGCTCGCCGCCCTGCCCGACCTGGAGCTGTCGGTGTCGGCCACGACCCGGCTGCCCCGGCCGGGCGAGGTCGACGGCCGCGACTACTTCTTCCTGGACCGCGACCGCTTCGACGAGACGATCGAGCGGGGCGGGTTCCTGGAGTGGGCGGACATCTTCGGCGAGCGCTACGGCACGCCCCGCGAGCAGGTGGAGGGGTCGCTGGCGGCCGGGCGGGACGTGGTCGTGGAGATCGACGTGCAGGGTGCCCGCCAGGTCCGCGCCAAGGCGCCCGACGCGTTCATGGTGTTCCTGACCCCGCCCAGCCTGCGGGAGCTGGAGCGGCGGCTGCGCACCCGCGCGACCGAGACCGACCAGCAGATCCGCCGGCGCCTGGCCAAGGCGTCCGACGAGCTGGCCGCCGAGCCGGAGTTCGACGCCACCGTGGTCAACGACGACCTGGAGACCGCCGCCCGGCAGGTGATCGAGCTCGTCACCGCGCTGCGCCGGGGTACCATCGCAGCTGGACGCCACGCAGTGAGGAGACCGCAACAGCGATGATCGAACCGAAGATCGACGACCTGCTCGCCCGGGTCGACTCCAAGTACACCCTGGTGATCCTGGCCGCCCGGCGGGCCAGGCAGATCAACGGCTACTACTCCCAGCTCGGCGAGGGCATCGGCGAGTTCGTGCCGCCGATGGTCGACGCCGGCCCCAACCGCAAGGCGCTCTCGGTCGCCCTCCAGGAGCTCGTCGAGGACAAGCTCAACTGGGAGCGCCCGGCCGAGGTGGCCGAGTCGATCAAGTAGACGAGGCCACGTGAGCGGGCGGGCGCCCCTGGTCGGGGCGCGGGTGCTGCTCGGGGTGAGCGGCGGCATCGCCGCCTACAAGGCCGCCGAGCTGCTCCGCGAGCTGCAGCGCGCGGGCGCGCAGGTGCAGCCGCTGCTGACCGCCGCCGCCGAGGCGCTGGTGACCAGGGCCACCTTCGCCGCCCTCAGCGGCCGGCAGGTGCCCGCCTCCGTCTGGGAGGACCCCGCCGCCGTCGAGCACGTCGCCCTCGCCCGCTGGGCCGACGTGCTGGTGGTCGCCCCGGCCACCGCCCACACCCTCGCCCGGCTGGCCACCGGCCTCGCCGACGACGTGCTGACCAGCACCGCGCTGGCGTTCGCCGGGCCGGTGGTGGTCGCACCGGCGATGCACACCGAGATGTGGCAGCACCCGGCCACCCGCGCCAACCTGGCGGTGCTGGAGGGCCGCGGAGTGCGCGTGGTGCCGCCGGGCAGCGGCGCGCTCACCTCCGGCGACGTCGGCCCCGGCCGGCTCGCCGAGCTGGACGAGCTGGTCGACGCGGTCGCCGCCGCGCTCGCCCCGGCGCGCGGGCTGGCCGGCGTGCGCGTGCTGGTCAGCATGGGCGGCACCCGCGAGCCGATCGACCCGGTCCGCTACCTCGGCAACCGCTCCTCCGGCCGTATGGGCGCCGCGATCGCCAGCGAGGCGCTGCGCCGCGGCGCCGAGGTCACCGTGGTCGCCGCCGCCACCCGGGTGGACCCCCCGGCCGGCGCCCGGCTGCTGCTGGTGGAGACCGCCCAGCAGCTCTACGACGCCGTCCTGGCCGAGGCTGCCGCCCAGGACGTGGTGGTGATGGCCGCCGCGGTGGCCGACTTCCGGCCCAAGTCGGTCGCCGAGGGCAAGCTCAAGAAGGACCGCGGCGTCCCGGAGGTGCTGCTGGAACCGACCCCGGACACCCTCGCCGAGCTCGGCCGCCGCCGCCGCGACGGGCAGGTGCTGGTCGGCTTCGCCGCCGAGACCGACGACCACCTGGCCGCCGCCCGCGGCAAGCTGGCGGCCAAGCGGCTCGACCTGGTGGTGCTGAACCACGTGGAGGGCGAGCGCTCCGCCTTCGGCGCCGCTGCCGCCGACGCGGTGCTGGTCGACGCGGACGGCGCCGAGGAGCTGCTGGGCGCCTCCAAGCCGGCCATCGCCGGCCGCCTGCTCGACCGGGTCGAGGCGCTGCTGCCCGCCGCCCGCGGATGAGCCGGCCGCACGGGGAGGGCCCCGGCCCGATCACCCGCGACGGCTGCGCGGTCGAGCTGTACGCGCTGCTGCCGGCCGGCCGCGAGCCGGGCATCGTCCACGCGGCGATCCCGGCGGGCGCGTCGATCCTGGAGCTGGGCGCGGGCGCCGGCCGCCTCACCCACCCGCTGCTGGCCCTCGGGCACCCGGTGGTCGCCGTCGACGACTCGCCCGAGATGCTGGCCCACGTGCGCGGCGGCGAGACCGTCCTCGGCAGGATCGAGACGCTGCGGCTCGGCCGCCGCTTCGACACCGTGCTGCTCGCCTCCCACCTGGTCAACACCGACGACGACCGGCAGCGGCGGCAGTTCCTGCTGGCCTGCCGGCGGCACGTCCGCGGCGGCGGCGCGGTGCTGCTGCAACGCCACGACCCGGCCTGGTTCGACACCGCGGCGCCGTCGCGGCGGACCGAGGCGGGCGTCACCTTCGAGCTCGGCGACCTCAGCCGCCCGGGCCCGGGACTGCTGTCGGCGACCGTCGCCTACCAGGTGGGGGAGCGGCGCTGGACGCAGCGGTTCACCGCCCGGCGCCTGGACGACGCCGAGCTGGCCGCCGAGCTGGCCGCCACCGGCCTGGCCGTCGACGCCTGGCTCGACGACCGCACCTGGGTGCGGGCCC
>DASQWY010000673.1:0-2502 GCA_035640005.1 Actinomycetes bacterium | reverse complement strand
CACGCGACGCCTAGCTGGCCGGTCGCTAGGTCACACCGGAAGGGCACCACCCCAGCTGGTCGCGGCGGCGTGTTAGGTAGGCGGTCTCGGCGGTGTTGCCCGCCAGCTCGATGGCTTTGTCGTACGCCGCGCGCGCCTTCTGAGTGCAGCCCAGCCGGCGCAGCAGGTCGGCGCGGGTCGCATGGTAGGCGTGATAGCCGGCCAACTTGTCCTCAAGACGGTCGACGGCCGCCAGTGCTACCTCGGGGCCGTCAAGCTCGGCGACCGCGACGGCCCGGTTGAGGGCGATGATCGGCGAGGGGTCGAGGCGGACGAGCTGGTCGTAGAGCGCGACGACCTGCGACCAGTCGGTGTCGCGTACGTTGCGGGCGGAGGTGTGCACGGCGTTGATCGCTGCGAGGATCTGGTAGCGACCCGGAGCCACCCCGGCGGCCAGGCGCTCGCGCACCAGCCGATGACCCTCGGCGACCAGCGCCGCGTCCCAGGCCCCACGGTCCTGCTCGTCGAGGGCGACCAGTTCGCCGCTCGCCGAAACCCGGGCGGTGCGGCGGGCCTCGGTGAGGAGCATCAGCGCCAGCAGCCCGGCCACCTCACCGTCCTCCGGCATGAGGGCACGGATCAGGCGAGTGAGCCGGATCGCCTCGGCGGTCAGGTCGTGACGTACGGGATCGGTGTCGGGGCCGGTCGCCAGGTAGCCCTCGTTGAAGACGAGGAAGAGGACGGCGAGTACGCCGGAGACGCGGGCCGGGAGATCCTCCGCGGACGGCACCCGATAAGGGATGCGAGCCGCCTTGATCTTGGCCTTGGCGCGGGTGATCCGCCGCCCCATGGTGGCCTCCTGCACCAGGAAGGCACGGGCGATCTCGGGCACGGTCAGGCCGCCGACCATGCGCAGCGTCAGCGCCACGCGGGTCTCCATCGCAAGCGCCGGGTGACAGCAGGTGAAGATCAGCCGGAGCCGCTCGTCGTCGATGGCGCCGGCAGGCTCGGGCGGGTCGTCGTCGTACAACATCTGAGCCTCCTTCTGCTTGTCGTCGCGCTTGTTCTCGCGCCGGATCCGGTCGATGGCCTTGCGGTTGGCGGTGGTGGTCAGCCAGGCGCCGGGGTTGGGGGGTACGCCGGCGGCCGGCCACCGCTCGACGGCGGCCGCGAACGCCTCGGCCGCCGCCTCCTCGGCGATGTCGAGGTCACCGAAACGCCTGGTCAGGGCGGCGACCACCCGCGCCCACTCCTCGTGGTGGGCCTGGGTAATCGCCTCCCGGACGTCGACCACGCTCACTCGCCCAGGAACGGCCGCACCTCGACCTTCCGATTGCAGTGCTTCGAGCCCTCGGCGGCGAGCTTGAGCGCCACGTCGAGGTCGGGGGCCTCGATGATCCAGAAGCCGGCGATGTACTCCTTCGTCTCCAGGAAGGGCCCGTCGGTGAACAACGCCTCCCCACCCCGGTTGTCGATGACGGTGGCCGTGCTGGGCGAGTTGAGCCCGCCGGCGAAGACCCAATGGCCCTCGGCCTCGAGCCGGTCGTTGAACGCGTTGATGGCAACCATCTCGTCCGGGGTGGCGGAGCCGGTCTTGTCGTCGATCACAGAAACCAGGTACTGCATCTCGGATCATCTCCTATCTCGGATCATCTCCTATGGCATGGGGCGCCCCTCGTTGGCGGCCGCGAGGCTTGTCGGTCAGCTCTTCGTTTTACAAAGTGGGTGAGTCTTGGCCATACGGCTGGAACCAGTCGGTCGTCTAGTGCGGCACCTACGTTAGGTGCGCGGGTCGGGCGTGGCCGTTTCGTACTGCGGGCGCCCGGTGGGCCGGTAGACCTGGATCGTTACCCCGCTTGGGGTCGACCGTGATTCGACCAGGTCGAGCGCTGTGTCCGGGGAACAGCCGCGTGCCCTGGCCGACGACCACCGGGTAGATGAGCAGCGTCATTTCGACCTCTAGCGCCGCGCAAGGCGCCAGTTGTCTGGTCCGACGTCTTCGAGCGTCATGCTGCTTCAGGCAGGGCCTGGAACTCGTCAAGCAGGACCTGCATCCGTTCGCCCATCTCTACCTGGGTCAGCAGGACACCTACGGTGCCATCAGGGTCGACGAAGAAGTTGGTGCCCAGCCCGCCGGACCACCCGTAGCGACCGGCCCGCCCGCCCTCGGTGTCGACACCGACGCCGAAGCCCCAGCCAGTACCGTCCCAAAAGCCCGGGAAGAAGCCGGCCGGCGTCTTGGCGATAGCCGGCACCTGGTCACTGGTCATCAGCCGGAGGTGCTCCTCCGACACGATCTGCCGCCCCCCGAACCGGCCGCCGTCGGCCAACATCCGGGCGAAGCGGCTGTAGTCGCGGACTGTCGAGACGAGCTCGCCGTGACTCACGTCGAACGGCGGGTGCCCGGCGTAGAAGCCACCGGCGGCCGGTTCGAGTTCCACCAGACCGGAGTCGGTGTGCCGGTAGCTGGCCGGCAGCCGGGCGACGCTGCCTGCGGACACCCACAGTCCGGTGTCGCGGAGG
>DASQWY010000672.1:0-2555 GCA_035640005.1 Actinomycetes bacterium | reverse complement strand
GCTGGTCGGGCCGGTGTGCGAGTCGGCCGACGTGCTCGCCGCCGGCGTGCCCCTGCCGTTCCTGGGCCCCGGCGACCTGGTCGCCGTGCTGGACGCCGGCGCCTACGGGATGGTGATGGCGTCCAACTACAACGGCCAGCCGCGGCCGGCCGAGCTGGTCACCAGCGGCGGGCAGGCGTTCGTCGCCCGCAGCCGGGAAACCTGGGAGGACCTGCTCGCCTGGGAGGCCAGGCCCGCCCGCCGGCTGCCGGTGCGCCGGGCCACCACCGCCCGGCGGCCGCAGCCCGCGGCCTAGCTGGGCCCGAGGCACCGCCGGCCGCGACCAAGCCGGCTGCTAGGATTGGATGCCTCTGTATCCAGTGAAGGGGGAGCCTCGCGCATGTGCGGAATCGTCGGCTACGCCGGGCGCCAGCAGGCCCTTCCGATCCTCCTGGCCGGGTTGCGGCGGCTGGAGTACCGCGGCTACGACTCGGCCGGGGTGGCGGTCCTGCACGACGGCCGCGTCGAGGTGGTCCGCAAGGCCGGCAAGCTGGAGGTGCTGGAGCGCGAGCTGGGCGCCGACGACGTCCTGCCGGGCACCACCGGGCTCGGCCACACCCGCTGGGCGACCCACGGGCAGCCGACCGACCGCAACGCCCACCCGCACGGCGACTGCACCGGCCGGGTGGCGGTCATCCACAACGGCATCATCGAGAACTTCTACACCCTGCGCGCCCGGCTGGAGGCCGACGGCCACCGGCTGGCCTCCCAGACCGACACCGAGTGCGTCGCCCACCTGGTGGAGGCCGCCCTCGCCGAGGGCCTCGCCTTCCCGGACGCGGTCCGCTCCGCCCTGCGCCGCCTGGAGGGCTCCTTCGCGCTGGCCGTGGTCTACCAGGACGAGCCGGAGACGCTGGTGGCGGCCAAGCGGGACCTGCCGCTGGTCGCCGGGCGCGCCGACGGCGAGCAGTTCGTCGCCAGCGACTTCGCCGCCTTCCTGGACCGCACCAAGGACGGGGTGATCCTGGAGGACAACCAGGTCGCGGTCGCCACCCCGGAGGGGCTCCAGGTCACCGACCTGGACGGCAACCCGGTCGAGCCGTACGAGCACCACGTCGACTGGGACCTGTCCGCCGCCGAGAAGGGCGGCTACGAGCACTTCATGCTCAAGGAGACCCACGAGCAGCCGCTGGCGGTCAAGCAGACCCTGGAGGGCCGCACCGACGAGGGCGGGCGGCTGTTCCTGGACGAGCTGCGCATGAGCGAGGACGAGCTGCGCGAGGTCGACAAGGTGTTCGTGGTCGCCTGCGGCAGCGCCTACCACGCCGGCCTGGTCGCCAAGTACGCCGTCGAGCACTGGACGCGCCTGCCGGTCGAGATCGAGATCGCCAGCGAGTTCCGCTACCGGGACCCGGTGCTGGACCGCAACACGCTGGTGATCGCCATCTCCCAGTCTGGGGAGACGGCCGACACGCTGGCCGCGGTCCGCTACGCCCGGCAGCAGCGCGCCCGGGTGCTGACCGTCTGCAACACCCTCGGCGCCTCGATCCCGCGCGAGTCCGACGCGGTCCTCTACACCCGCGCCGGCCCGGAGGTCTGCGTGGCCGCCACCAAGACCTTCGCCACCCAGCTGGCCGCGATGTACCTGGTCGCCCTGTACCTGGCGCAGGTCCGCGGGGCGATGTTCGTGGACGAGGTCGCCGCCGTCGTCCACGAGCTGCAGCGGATCCCCGACAAGCTGCAGCTGTGCCTGGAACGCGCCGACCAGGTCCGCAAGGTCGCCGAGAAGTACGCCGACGCCGACGACGTGCTGTTCCTCGGCCGCCACGTCGGCTACCCGATGGCGCTGGAAGGGGCCCTCAAGCTCAAGGAGATCTCCTACGTCCACGCGGAGGGCTACCCCGCCGCCGAGCTGAAGCACGGGCCGATCGCCCTGGTGGAGGACGGCACGCCGGTGGTGGTGGTGCACCCGTCCAGCCACATCTACGACAAGCTGCTCACCAACATCCAGGAGGTCGCCGCCCGCGGCGCCGCGGTGATCGCCGTCGCCGAGGACGGCGACCGCGAGGTCGCCGCCCACGCCACCGAGGTGCTGCGCGTGCCCGCCACCATGCAGCTGCTGGCCCCGCTGGTGTGCCTGATCCCCCTGCAACTCCTCGCCTACCACGTCGCCGTGGTGCGCGGCTGCCCGATCGACAAGCCGCGCAACCTGGCCAAGAGCGTCACGGTGGAGTAGCCCCCATGCCGTACGACCTGGACCCCGAGCAGTCGGTCAGCATCGCCGCCATCTTCCTGTTCATCGACGCCGCCTTCCTCGGGTTCCCGGTGCTGCAGGACGTCTTCAGCGGCGGCAGCCCGCCGCCGCTGGCGATCGCGCTGGTCGCCGGGCTGATCGCCGCCGGCGTCGGCCTGCTCAGGGGGCTGCGCTGGTCGTGGTGGCTGGCGATGGTGGTGGTCGGCCTGTTCGCGCTGCTGCACGTGCTCGGGGTGCAGCTGCTGGCGCTGCTGATCGACGCCCTGGTGCTGTTCCTGCTGACCCGGCCGTCGACCCGGGCGAGGTTCGGCATCCGATGATC
>DASQWY010000671.1:0-2085 GCA_035640005.1 Actinomycetes bacterium | reverse complement strand
CCGCCCGCGCGGACCTCGCCGCCGCCTTCGAACGCTGGGAAGGCCACCTCGCGGCCGGCCTGGGCGCGATGCGAGACCGGGGCATGCTCATCCCTGAAGCGAATCCAACCGATCTGGCGATCGCGACCATGGCCAGCCTCCAAGGCGGCCTGCTCCTGGCTCAAGCGGCACGCTCGACTCGACCCTTGCGTGTCGCCCTGGATGCAGCGCTCCGTCACCTCCGGAGCTGGGCAGCGTCGCCGTAGCTGAGTTGGCAGGCCGAGTGGGCTCTGGTGAACTGCCCTTTGTTCCTCGACTTCCGCATTCCTTGGGTGATGCTCGGGTTGGTTGAGGAGGGAAGCGGGGCGGCGACGCCGATGAGCAGCAGATGGGCGGTCTGATGTCGTTGGCGTAAGAAGGGAGCATCGGCAGACTCACCCGTGCAAGGAGAGGTCGCCGATGCCCACCCCGACCATACCGCCCTCGTTCGCCGCCCTGCTTGCCACCTTCCGGTCCTGCTTTACCGCACCCTCGTTTCGGAGCTTCACCGCCATGGCCGCCGGGCTGCTCGGCCAGCCCGGATGCTGCACCGTCACCGGGATGCTCGCCGGCGCCCGGCTGGCCGGCATCTGGCATCACGCCCGAGCCCACCGCTTCTTCTCGGCCGCGCGCTGGTCGCCCGACCAGCTCGGCCTGGCGGTGGTGGAGGCCATCGTCACGCTGCTGGTCGACCCTGCCGAGCCGCTGCTGGTGGTGGTCGACGACAGCCTGTTCAAACGCCGTGGCCGCAAGGTCTACGGTGCGGCGATGCACTACGACCCCTGTGCCACCGGCCGCCGCCGCACCGCCTGGGGCAACAGCTGGGTGGTGGTCGGCATCCTGGTGGGGCTGCCCTTCGTCCCCCACCGCCGGGTCTGCCTGCCGGTCCTGGCCCGGCTGTGGCGGCCCCACCACCCCGAGGCGACCAAGCACCAGTTGGCCCGTACGCTGCTGGAGCAGGTCGCCGGCCGCTACCCCGACCGCCCCATCCACGTCATCTGTGACGGCGCCTTCATCGGCAAGACGATGCGCGAGCTGCCCGGCACCATGACCATCACCGCGCGGCTGCGCGCCGACGCCGCCCTCTACCAGCCCGCCCCGCCACCCAGCGGCCGGCCCGGCCGCCCCCGCCGCAAGGGTGCGCGGCTGCCGGAGCTGTGCTGGCTGGCCGGCCTGGTCGCCACCCCCTGGCAGCACGCCGAGGTGCGCTGCTACGGCAAGACCCAGACCATGAAGCTGACCGTGCTGTCGTGCCTGTGGTACGGCGCGCTTGGCGCTCAGCCCGTCCAGGTCGTCATGTGCCGCCCGCCGCCGCTGGCCCGACGGCTACCAGCTCGCCATCGTCACCACCGACCAGGCCGCTACCGCCGTCGAGCTGGTCGAACGCTACGCGCTGCGCTGGAACGTCGAGGTGTGCCTGGAGGAAGCCCGCCAGGTCTGTGGCGTCGGCCAGGCCCGCAACCGCACCCGCCGCGCTGTCGAGCGCACCGTGCCGTTCGGGCTGCTGTGCTACAGCCTGCTGGTGGTCTGGTACGCCCAGCACGGCCAGCCCGCCGCCGACCTCGCCGCCCACCGGGCACGAGCACCCTGGTACCGGACCAAGCACGCCGTCTCCACCGCCGACATGCTGACCGCCTTCCGCCGCGCGTTGCTGGCCGCCCAATTACAGGCATCTCCCCACGTCACGCCCAGCCTCGAACAACTCCTCACCCTGCACGTCGCCTCGGCTACCCCGGCCGCATAACCGCGAAAGTCGAGGACGTCTGCCGCCTCGTCGGGCATGCCCTCCCCTGCCCTGCACGGCTGGGACTGCCGGCCCATCCCCGGCCGGCGGGCAGGAACCGTACCGCAGCACCGCAAGCGCGGTCCTGATCAGTGGTGTGCGAGCTCGACCTGGACGGCGCGGCGGGTGGGCGTTGTTGGCAGGTCTGGTGCCTGACCAAGCAGCTGTAGCCGGACTAGGTTCCAGTCGGTGGCCAGGAAGTGCCAGTTGAGGCGGCCGTCGGGGCCGGCCTTGTACATGTCCAGGAACTCCCAGCTGACCCGCTTGCCGGTCGGTTCCACGCC
>DASQWY010000670.1:0-5324 GCA_035640005.1 Actinomycetes bacterium | reverse complement strand
AACCCCGCGCTGTACCGGATCGGCAGCGACCCGGCGCGCTACGCGGCCGACTTCTACGACGTGACCACCGGCAACAACCAGGCTGACCCGCGCGTCCCCGGCTACGACGCCACCACCGGGTGGGACCCGGTCACCGGCCTGGGCACGCCCAACGCGGCGGTGTTCCTGCCCGACCTGGTGCGGGCCGTCCACGGCAACTGACGAGCCGGGCGCCGGCGGGCTCGCCTAGCGGCGGGCCTGCCGGCGCTTCCACGCCTCGGCGGCGGCCATCTCCGGCGGCACCAGGCGCCCGCGGCGGACCACGAACCCGCGCAGGTCACGGCCTGGCGGCGGCTCGGCCCTGGCGGCCGCCGAGCGCGCGCGGCGAGGGCGGCGGGCGCCACGCCGCGGCCGCCGCTGGTCCTGCTCGAACAGCTGCCGGGCGCGCTGCTGGTCGCCCTCGGCCAGGGCGAGGTAGATCCGCTGGCTCGAGTCGGACAGCTGCTCCCACGACGGCTGCGCGCTCGCCTTCGCCACCTCGCCCCGCCTTCGCCCGGTGCCCGCGTCGACTCATTCTAGGTGGCGGCCGGGTCACCGCCGCCCGTCAGCGGACGGCGGACGGTCGACGGTCGGGCGCGGCGTTGCTCCCGAGCAGGACGCGGACCTCGTGGGCGGCGGGTGAGTCGAGCGCGGTGTAGACGGCGAGCGCCTCGCGCCAGCTTGCCCGGGCCCGCTCGGCCTCGCCGAGGGCGTCCAGACCGCAGCCGAGGTACTGGAGCGCCTGCCCTTCACCGTGGCGGTTGCCCGCCGTGCGACAGACCGCCACCGCCCGCTCGCCGTGGTCGACCGCCGCGGCGGCCCGGCCAGCCCGGAAGCTCGCCTCGGCCAGGTTGGCCAACACCGCCCCCTGGCCGGCAGGGTCGCCCTCACGCACGAACAACCTCAGCGCCGACTCGTACCAGGCGACCGCGTCGTCGAACTGGCCGAGCGCCTCGCAGACACCGCCGAGACCGTTCAGGGCCCGTGCCTCCGCCGGACGGTCGCCCAGCTCCCGGATGATCGCCAGGCTCTGCTGCTGGCAGGCGAGCGCGTCATGGAGCCGACCGAGCGCGTAGTAGTCCTGGCTGAGGTTGCCGAGCGCGAGGCTCTCGCCGCGGCGATCCCCGAGCGCCCGCCGCAGCCGCAGGCTCCGCCGGTTGCACGCCGCGGCCTGCTCGTAGCGCCGAAGCCACCAGCATGCGGTCGCCAGGTCGCTGAGCGCCTGCGCCTGCCCGCGCCGGTCGCCGCGGGCGCGGGCGACCCGCAGGGCGCGCCGGTTGAGCGCCTCCAGCTCCTGCCAGTAGCCGCCCATCTGGAGGTACCGGAACAGCGCGACGGCGAGCTCGCCGACGGCGGCGGCCGTGCTGCCAGGACCGGCGGCCGCCTGCTCGGTCACGGCCAGCAGGTTCGCCCGTTCCGCCTCCAGCCAGGTCAACCCGTCGGCCCGGCCGTTCAGCGGCGCCGCCGCGGCGGTGTCCCCCGCCGCGCGCCACTGGTCGGCCGGGAAGGCGAGCCGGACGGCCCGGCGGGTGGTCGCCAGCTGCCAGCGGACCACCCGCTCCAGGGCGCCGGCCCGGGCGGCCTCCGGCTCCTCGCTGGTCGCCAGCTCGCGGGCGAACAGCCGCAGCAGGTCGTGCATGCGGTAGCGGCCGGGCGCCGACGTCTGCAGGAGCTGCGCGTCGACCAGGCCCTCCAGGGCCGCGTCCGCCAGCGGCTGCGGCTCGCCGGTGAGGGCGGCCACCATCGCCACGCCGACCTCCGGGGCGGCCAGCAGCCCGAGCAGCCGGAACGTGCGCGCCGCCCGCCGCCCGGCGGGCGCCCCGTCGGCGGCCAGCGCCGCGTAGCCGACCTGGAAGCTCGCCCGCACCGCCAGGTCGCCGGCCTGCAGCTCGTCCAGGCGGTGCCGCTCGTCGCGCAGGCGCGCGGCCAGCAGGGCGGACGACCATCCGGGCCGGGCCGCAAGGCGCGCCCCCGCGATCCGCAGGGCCAGCGGCAGGTGGGCGCAGAGCTCGGCGATGACGCCCACCGCGTCGGGCTCGCCCGTCGCCCGGCCCGGCCCCGTGAGGCGGCCCAGCAGCAGCACCGAGTCTGCCGGCGCCAGGACGTCCAGGCGCAGGTGGCTGGTGGCGTCAAGGTCGGCCAGGACGTTCCGGCTGGTGACCAGCGCCGCGCAGCCGGCGCTGGTCGGCAGCAGCAGGCGCGCCTGCGCGGAGGAGGCCGCGTTGTCGAGGACTACCAGGATGCGGCGGCCGGCGAGCAACGACCGGTACCTGGTGGCCGCCTCCTCGGCGTCGACCGGGATGCTGGCACCGTCCAGCCCGAGCGAGCGCAGCAGCCGGCCGAGGGCGTCGGCGGGCTCCAGCGGAGCCAGGCCGGCGCTGGCGCCGTGCAGGTCGAGGTAGAGCTGCCCGTCGGGATAGCGGTCCACGAGCCGCCAGGCCGCCTCCACCGCCAAGGCCGACTTGCCGACCCCGCCGAGCCCGTGGATGGCGACGATCCGGTCCCCGTCGGGCTCCTCACCGAGCCGCCGCAGGCGCCGCAGCTCGGCGGCCCGGCCGGTGAACACCCCGAGCCGGACCGGCAGCTCCCTGGGAACCGGCGCCGCCGGCTCCGGCCGCGGCTGACCGCGTGCCGCCCAGTACAGCGCGACCAGCTCGCCGTCGTCCTGGCCGGTCAGTGACTGGATCGTGAACACCACGGTCTCGTCCCGGGGAAGCGCGCGGCCGTTGCACCACTCCGACACGCGCGGCTCCCCCACCCGCTGGAAGCCCGCCTGCCGCAGCCGCCGGGCGAGCGTCGCCTGCGACAGCCCGCTCTGGTCGAGCAGCGCACGCAGGCGACTGGCGAACCGGCTCCTGGCAGAGGTGTCGCGGTGGTCGCTGGTCATGACTCCCTCGCGAGCGGACCGTCTTCTGCCGGGCAAGCAGCCTGGACCGGCTGAACCTTCCGACTTCCGCGAAGTCTTCCACGCCGGCGGCGTCCCGGACAGGGTGGCCCTCCAAGGACCTGTGCGGCAGCGGCAAGGGAGTGGCCCGGGATGCGTCGAGGTTCTGCACCACGGTGGATCGCCTTCGCGGCGGTGGCCAGCGGGATTGCCGTGGTCGTTGGGTGCATCGCCAGCGGCGCGGCGCCGACCCGGTCGAGCCCGCCCACCGCGTCCCGGCCGGTCACGGCCGCAGAGGGCGCGCTGCTGGACCGCGCCGAGCAACTCCTGCTGCGGGCCTGCATGCGCCGCGCCGGCTTCCGCTACTGGATCGTGAGCTCCCAGGACCAGGCGCCCGCAGGCCCGGGTGGACCCTACGTCCTCGGCGACCCGTCCTGGGCGCGCCGGCACGGGTACGGGACCGACCTACGGGTACAGCAGGACCGCGCGGCGCGGAAGGACCCGAACACCCGCTACTTCGCCGGCCTGCCGCCCGTACGCCAGCGCGCCGCGCTGGTCGCCCTCAACGGCCCCGGCCCCGAAGGCCTGCAGGCAACCTTGCCGAACGGGATCCACGTCCAGCACAGCAGCCGCGGCTGCGCCTCGACGGCGCAGCGGCAGCTGTACGGCGACTTGGCCACGTGGTACCGGGTCAGCAAGCTGGCGGAGAACCTGCCGGGCGAGCGGTACGGCCTGGTGGTCAGCGACCCGGCCTTCACCGCCGACGTCACCGCCTGGTCGGCTTGCATGCGCCAGCGGGGTCACCGGGTCGGCAGCCCGGCCGACGCCCGCCGGCGGTTCGCCGACCCCGCCGCCGCGCCGAGCCGGGCCAAGGAGGTTGCCATGGCCGTCGACGAGGCCCGCTGCGCCACGTCGACCGGACTGGCGGTCACCGCGGCGCGGCTGGACGCGCGCTACGCCGCCGTGCAGCGCCGCCGGTACCGCTCCGAGCTGCTGGAACGGGAACGCCTCCAGCGTGCGGCCCTGCCCCGAGCGCAAGCCCTCGCCAACCAGCCACCCGAGTGAAAGGAGGCTCGCAACCGGCCACTGTATCGGCTTCGACCGAAAGGAGGCGCGTCCGTGCACGCGCTCCGCAGGACTGTTCTCATCGGCGCCATGCTCGCCGCCACGGTGGGTGTGGTGGTCGCCACCGCCTTGCCCGCCGCGGCCGCGGACGGCAAGGTCTACGCCTACCAGTACCGCTACTGGCAAGGGTTCTACTGCGGCTGGGTCGGCAGCGACACCGACTGGTCCACCTGCTACGACAACGCCGGGCACCTGCACAACATGCTGAACCAGGCCTCGTCGTTGTGGAACAACGGCTACGCCGGCGGTTACGACAAGGTCAACTTCTACTGGGGCAAGAGCTACTACGGCGCCTGGGCCTGCCTCGGCGTCGGCGACTACTGGGCCGACCTGCCCCTGGGCCGGGAGCACTTCACGTGGGGTGCAGGCAAGCGCGGCTACGGCCAGGTGGTCAACGACAACGTCGCCTCGCACAAATGGGTGACCCGCTGCGGTAACCCCTGACCTCGGCGGCGGCCGCGGCGGCGCTCCCAAAGCGGGGGCGCCGCCGCCCGCGCTACCGGTAGACCGGCGGCAGCTCGGCCCCCAGGCGCTCGTGCAGCCGCCGCACGTCCTGCCGGTCGGTGGCGCGGGGCGGGTAGCCGAGGCTCGGCGCCAGGATGACCGTCCCGACCCACAGCGGCGGGCAGCTGACCGTCTCCTCGATCTGGAACAACCAGACCGGTGGAGCCGTGTCGTACTTCTACAACCACCACGTGTACGGCGACAGCTACATCGGCAGCCTGAGCGCGGGCAACTACCTGCAGGAGCTGACCCGGGACCGCTCCGCCGACGGTGGCAGCTGGAACGACAAGATCGACCGGGTCATCGTCTGCTGAGGCCCAGATCGCCAGGTCAGCCGCATGGCAGCGAGCCTCACGCGCGAGGCTAGCGTGGCGCCTTGCCTGGAACGAGGCATTTCTTAACCTAGGACAGAATGTGCCAGACTACCCGCCTCGCCGACCGAGGAGGGTGGGGGGATGCCGGGCAACGAGCAACACCGGGAGCTGGGCGACTTCCTGCGCGCCCGGCGCGAGACGCTGCGACCCGAGGCGGTGGCGCTGACCGGGCGGCCCGACCGGCGCCGCACGCCCGGGCTTCGGCGCGAGGAGGTCGCCGAGCTCGCCGGCATCGGGGTGAGCTGGTACACCCGGCTGGAGCAGGGCAAGGACGTGCAGCTGTCGCCGCGGGCGCTGCGCGGCGTGTCCGAGGCGCTGCGGCTGACGCCGGCGCAGCGCGAGTACGTGTTCGCGCTGGCGCGCGGCGAGACCCTCGGCGTGGAGCCGCCGGCCAGCAACACCGTCAGCGCCACCCTGCA
>DASQWY010000669.1:0-13199 GCA_035640005.1 Actinomycetes bacterium | reverse complement strand
CCGCCCGCGATCGACCTGGCAGCCGCCAGGAGCCGTTCCCGCCGGCGCCTGCCCTCCCCCGCCGCGGTCGCCAGGGACGTCGCCATGGCGCTGCTGGAGATCGAGGCCGGCTGTCGTAGCGCGGCGCAACTGGAGCGGATCTGCACGCCCGAGCTGTGGGCCGCCCTCGAGCAGCGGATCCCGCGGCGGGGCGGCCGCCTGCCGACCGGTCGTTCGGTGCGCAGCGTCTTCTGCCAGGAGGACGTGCCCGGTCTGGCCGACACCGTCGCGGTCCTGCGGCGCGGCGACCGGTTCGAGCCGGTGGCCGTGCGGCTGGACGCGAGCGCCGGCCGCTGGACGGTGACCGAGCTGACCTGCTGGTGCCACGGCACGTCTGCTGACGAGGCGCACGGGGAGCGAGCGTCCAGGCCGCCGTGACCGGCCGGCGCGGTGGCCGCTGGTGGAGTGGGGTCAGGTGGGGGTGCCGGAGGTGCTGCCGTGGCAGTGCTTGTACTTCTTGCCGGACCCGCACCAGCAGGGCTGGTTGCGGCCGAGCTTCTTGCCCTTCGCCTGGCCCTGTGCGGCGGAGGCGGCTTGGGCTTCCTGCTCGGTGGCGGCCGAGGAGAGCTGGGTCGGCTGGGGGGCGCTCTGGCGGGCTTCCAGCTCGGCGACGACGTCGGGGCTCATGTGGAAGACGTAGGCGACCGCCTCGAACTTGATGGACTCCTGCATCTCCTGGAACATCTCGTAGCCTTCGCGCTGGTACTCGACCAGCGGGTCGCGCTGGCCGATGGCGCGGAGGCCGATTCCCTCCTGCAGGTAGTCCATCTCGTACAGGTGCTCGCGCCAGCGGCGGTCGAGGATGTTGAGCAGGACGAACCGTTCCAGCTCGGCGAGCAGGTCGGAGCCGAGCTCGCTCTCGCGTTCCTTGTAGGCTCGTTCGGCGTCGTCGAGGACGAGTTCCTCGATCCGTTCGTGGGTGAGGTCCTCCAGGCGGAGCTCCTCGGCGTCGTCGGTCGGGCCGATGGCGCGCTTGGCGACCAGCTCGTGGATGGGCTGGCCGACCGGGTAGATGGCGGCGAGGGCCTTCTCGAGGCCTTCGAGGTCCCATTCCTCGGGGTAGATGCCCTGCGGGCAGTACTCGGCGACGACGGATCCGGCCACGTCGCCGAGGAAGCCGAGGGTCTGCTCGCGTAGGTCCTCGCCTTCGAGGATGCGCCGACGGGTCTCGTAGATGACCTCGCGCTGCCGGTTCATGACCTCGTCGTACTTGAGGACGTTCTTGCGGCGTTCGAAGTTCTGGGATTCGACCTGGCGCTGGGCGTTGGCGATCGCCCGGGTGACGAGCCGGTGGGTGATCGGTTCGTCGTCGGGCAGCTGGAAGCGGTCCATGAGGTTGCCGACCGCCTTGGTGGCGAACATGCGCATGAGGTCGTCTTCGAGGGAGAGGTAGAACCTGGAGGCGCCGGGGTCGCCTTGGCGGCCGGAGCGGCCGCGGAGCTGGTTGTCGATGCGGCGCGACTCGTGGCGTTCGGTGCCGAGCACGGCCAGGCCGCCGCGATCGACGACGGTGTCGTGCTCGGCGGCGACCTGGCGGGTCTTCTCCTCGATGGCGGCCTGGCGGGCCTGGTTCCACTGGTCGGGGTCGGTCTCGGCGGGGTCCATCCCGGCCGCCTTGAGCGACTCGTCGGCGAGGTACTCGACGTTGCCACCGAGCATGATGTCCACGCCGCGGCCGGCCATGTTGGTGGCCACGGTGACCGCTCCGAGCCGGCCCGCCTGCGCGATGATGTGCGCCTCCCGCTCGTGGTGCTTGGCGTTCAGCACCGAGTGCCTGATCCCGCGCTGGTCCAGCAGCCGCGACACCCGCTCGGACTTCTCGATCGAGACCGTCCCGATCAAGATCGGCTGGCCGGCCTCGTGCCGCTCCTTGACCTCCCCGACCAGCGCCTCGAACTTGGCCTGCTCGGTCTTGTAGATCACGTCGCCGTGGTCGACACGGATCATCGGCATGTTGGTGGGGACCTCGATGACGCCGAGCCGGTAGATGTGGTTGAACTCGGCGGCCTCGGTCTTGGCGGTGCCGGTCATGCCGGCGAGCTTGTCGTACATGCGGAAGTAGTTCTGCAGCGTGATGGTGGCGTAGGTCTGGTTCTCCTCCTTGATGGGCACGTTCTCCTTGGCCTCGATGGCCTGGTGCAGCCCTTCGGAGTAGCGGCGGCCTTCCAGCACCCGCCCGGTGAACTCGTCGACGATCAGCACCTCGCCGTCGCGGACGATGTACTCGTCGTCGCGCTTGTACAGCTCCTTGGCCCTGACCGCGTTCTGCAGGTGGTGCACCAGCGGGGTGTTCAGCGAGTCGTAGAGGTTGTCGATGTTGAGCAGCCGCTCGACCCTGGCGATGCCCTCCTCGGAGATGGCCACGGTGTGCTTGCCCTCGTCCACCTCGTAGTGGACGTCACGCTTGAGGCCGGGGACGAGCTGGGCGAACGTCTTGTACCAGCGGGCGCCCTGCTCGGTCGGGCCGGAGATGATCAGCGGCGTGCGGGCCTCGTCGATCAGGATCGAGTCGACCTCGTCCACGATCGCGTAGGCGTGGCCGCGCTGGACCAGCTCGCTGGTGGTCAGCGCCATGTTGTCGCGCAGGTAGTCGAAGCCGAACTCGTTGTTGGTGCCGTAGGTGATGTCGGCGGCGTAGTTGGGGCGCCGCTGCTCGGGCGTCATCGGGGCCAGGATCACGCCGACCTTGAGGCCGAGGTACTCGTGGATCGCCCCCATCCACTCGGCGTCGCGCCTGGCCAGGTAGTCGTTGACGGTGACGATGTGGACGCCGTCGCCGGTGAGGGCGTTGAGGTAGCTGGGGAGGGTGGCGACCAGGGTCTTGCCCTCGCCGGTCTTCATCTCGGCGATGTGTCCCCAGTGGAGGGCGACCCCGCCGGCCAGTTGGACGTCGAAGTGGCGCTTGCCGAGGGTGCGCCTGCTGGCCTCGCGGACGGCGGCGAACGCCTCGGGCAGGATGTCGTCGAGGTTGTCCCCGTCGGCCAGGCGCTTGCGGAAGACGTCGGTCAGCTCGCGCAGCTCGGCCTTGGAGCGGCGTTCCATCTCCGGTTCGCGCGCGTTGATGGGATCCACCATCGCCTCGCAGCGACGGCGGTCCTTTCCCTCGCCGAAGCTCAGGACCTTGGACAGCACCACGGGTTGGACGCCTCCTTGGACCGGCGCGATGCTGCCCCGCGCCGGGTCGAGATCATGCGCGGTAGGTGGCCATTCTAGGCCAGCCTTGGCTGGCCGGCGGCCGCCGGATCCCAGCCGTAGCGCTCGGCGTCCAGCACGAAGGCGGCGGCGCCGAGCAGGCCGGCGTCGCCACCGAGCTGGCCCGGCACGACCCGGCAGGCGGCCGCGAACGCCATGCCGGCATGGGTGGTGAACGCGTGCCGCAGGGCGTCCCAGAACAGCGGCCCCGACTGGGAGAACCCGCCGACGACGGCCGCGACCTCGAGGTCGAGGAGCGCGGCGCAGGAGGCGATCGCCACCCCGACCGCCCGGCCGGCCCTGGTCAGCCCGGCGACGGCCACCGGGTCGCCCGCGGCGGCCGAGGCGGCCAGCGCGACCCCGTCGGCGGTCACGCCGGCCGGTGGCCGCCAGCCCGCCTCCAGGGCGCGCCGGACGCTGTTGGGACCGGAGGCGATCGCCTCCAGGCAGCCGCGCCCGCCGCAGGCGCAGGGCGGGCCGTCCAGCTCGACCACCACGTGGCCGACGTGGCCGGCGTTGCCGCTGGTCCCATGGTGCAGGTGGCCGTTCAGGATCAGGCCGCCGCCGACGCCGGTGGAGACGGTGATGCCCAGCAGGTTGGAGGTGCCCATCCCGGCGCCGCGCCAGTGCTCGCCGACGGCCAGGCCGATGGCGTCGTTGTGGACCAGCACGGTCTCGGTCGCGAACTCCTCGAGGAGCCGGCGGCGCAGCGGGAAGCCCCGCCATGCGGGCATGTTGAGGGGCGACACCTCGCCTTCGGGCCAGCGCATGGGGCCGGCGCAGGCGACGCCGACGCCCGCCAGGTCGCCGGGCAGGACGTCCGCGCCGCGCAGGGCGGACGCCGCGCAGGCCAGCAGCGACTCGTAGAGGGCCTCCGGGTCGGTCCCGGTCGGGGACGGGACGCGTCCCCTGCCGAGCACGCGGGCGGCGTCGTCGACGACCGCGGCGGCCAGCTTGGTGCCGCCGATGTCGAGGGCGAGGACCAGGGGCACGGCGGTGGCCAGGTCCGCTACTTGATTTCCAGGAGCTTCTCCCGCACCGCGTACACCACTGCCTCCATCCGCGAGTGCAGGTGCAGCTTCTCAAGGATGTTGCGAATGTGGTTCTTGACGGTGTTCTCGGAGATGTAGAGCTCCTTGGCGATGTCGCGGTTGTTGTGGCCCTTGGCCACCAGCTTGAGGACCTCCATCTCCCGGTCGGTGAGGCGGGGCGTTGGCAGCTGCTGCTTCTCGTCGGCCCGCTTGACCATGGTGGCGAACTCGTTGAGCAGCTTGGAGGCCATCGACGGGGAGATCAGCGACTGGCCCTGGGCGACCGAGCGGATCGCGTTGGCGACCTCCTCGATCGAGATCTCCTTGAGCAGGTAGCCGTTGGCGCCGGCCTTGATGGCGTCGTACAGGTCGGCTTCCTCGTCGGAGATCGTCAGCATGAGGATCTTGGCGTGGGGGATGAGGTCCTTGATGGTCTGGGTCGCTTCGATGCCGCTGCGGCGGGGCATGCGGACGTCCATGAGGACCACGTCCGGCATCAGCTCCTGGGCCTTCTCGATGGCCTCGGCGCCGTCGCCGGCCTCCCCCACGACCTCGACGTCGTCTTCCTGCTGCAGGACCATCTCGAGCCCGCGGCGGAACAGCGCGTGGTCGTCCACGATCAGCACGCGGATGGCCTCCCCTGCGCCCCGCACTCGCGCCTGCTGGTCGTCGGCCACGCTGTCCCCTCTCACTTCCTGTCTCACTTCGCTCGCTTCCTGGCCTGCCTGCTGGGTGCTCATGGTGTCGGCTCGCCAGCCTCGCCATCAGAGGGACGGTACACGACCTCGCCCTGGGTGGTCTCCTCCTGGGGCTGCACGGGGATGGCCTTGACCCCCTCGGCGTGCTGGGTCCGGTCCACGCGCCGGCCCTTGAGCTTTTTCACCTGCCGCTCCAGGCGGTCGACCACCTGGTCGACCGCGGCGGCCGGGTCGCTGGCGGTGGCCTTGGCACGGACGAGCCCCGACTTGGTGGTCATGGTGACCTCGACCCGGTGCGGGTCGGCGACGCGGGGGTTGCGCTCCTCGGAGAACTCCACGTCCATGGCGAGGATCCGGTCGTCGAAGCGCTCCAGCTTGGCCAGCTTACGCTCCGCGCGTGCGCGCAGCTTCTCCGGCACCGCGGTGTTCTTGCCCTTCACCGTTACCTGCATGGGCAGCTCCCAGTCCGCTGGCCGGCCGGTCTGGCAACGCGGGCGCGGCCATCCGGGTCCTCACGAGCCGTGGACCCGGGTCGGGTCCTCGACTCCAGCCTGCCTCGGATCACCTCGGCACGTGGGCCGCCCTCCTTCAACGGCCCCCCGGTCGTATTGGCCGGATTCTACACATGGAATCGTGGCACAACCACACAAGATGCCCATTGTGAGCTGGGAAAACACCCAGCCAAAGCCCGGCGCCCGGACGCTCCGCCCGGCCGGCGCGACCCAGCCGTCCATCCGGAGCGGCGCGCCCCGGGACCTGGCCGGCGAGCCCACCGTGGGTTGCTGGGCCGGGCTCAGGCGCGGGCCGGGTCGCGGCGGTACCGGATCGCGGTTGCGAGGACGCTGGCCTGGGTGGAAGGGCCTCGGGCGGGGGTTGGGGGTTCGGGCGGGGGCCAGGTGACGAGGGCGGTCGGGACGGCGGCCAGGACCGCAGCCTCTATGGTGCGGGCGCCGGCCGAACGCAGGGCGGCGGCCGCGCCGGCGAGGGTGCCGCCGGTCGTCACCAGGTCGTCGACCACCAGCACCCGGCCGCCGGCAAGCCGGGCCCGGGTCCGGGGTGCCGGCCGGGCGGGCGGTGCACCCCCCGCCCGGCGGGCGGCGCCGAGGTCGGCGCCGCCGGCTGGGGTGAGCAGCCGCACGGTCGGGACGTCCAGCGCGGCGGCCACGCCCGCGGCCACGCGGTCGGCGTGGTCCCTTGGCTGGCCGCCGGCCGGGCGGGCGGCCACCCAGGTGACCAGGTCGGCGCCGGCGCCCGCGCCGGCGAGGGCGGCGCCGAGCCGGCGGCCGAGCTCGGTGAGGGCGGCCGGCTGGCCGTGGAGCTTGCCGGCCAGGACCGCGGCGCGCAGGGCGTCCTGGTAGGGCCCGAGCGTCCAGATGGCGACGTCCGGGTCGGCGGCCAGCCGCCACGGGCCCGGCCCGGCGGTCCCCACCGGCAGGCACGCGTCGCAGCACGGCCAGGCCGCCGGCGTGCCGCAGGCCAGGCAGGCCGCGGGTCGCAGCAGGCCGGTGAGCAGGTCCATGAGGGGCATGCTCGGCAGGCTAACCGGCCCACCCGCCGGCTGCTCGCGGCCGTCCACAGCCCCGGGCGGCGGCGCGGCACCGGCGCGACCGGGGTTGGTGGTCCGCACGCCGGACCCAGGGTATGGGGCGCCCGGACACCGCGTCCGGCCGACCCCGCCCTGGGGTCAGCGGCTGGCGAAGCTCGGGTCGGTGGCGAAGTCGTTGGGGAGGGGGACGGTGAGGGGGCGCAGGCCGTTGCCCTGGCGGTCGACCATCCACAGGGAGGTGCCGTCCTCGGAGGCGACCGTGAAGATGAAGTTCGCGCCCGCGGGGTCGACGGTGAGCTGGTCGCCGAGGTCGACGGTGGACTCGTTGGTGGGGTCGACGTTGAGCACCGGGGTGGGGTCCCAGCCGTCGAACTCCATCAGCCACAGCTTGCCGAGGTCGTCCTTGGCGCCGGTCTTGGCGATGAACGCCACGGTGAGCGGGTCGACCCACACCGGGCTGTACACCGTGCCGAGCCCCGGCGCGATCGGCCGGCTGAACCAGCTGGTGACCCCCGCCGGACCGAGCGGCCCCAGGAACAGCTGGCCGCCGTCGGGCGGCTGGGTGGACCGCTCGGCGCCGATGGCGAGCACGAACGCCCCGTCCGGGCTGACCTCGAGCAGGGTCGGCTGCAGGTCGCCCGGCAGCGGCGCCAGGACCACGTTGGTGACGCTCCAGTTGACCAGGTCGACAATGTTGAGGCGGGGCCGGCTGGTGTCCTGGGACTGGGAGAGGATGTAGATCCGGTTGGCGTCCGGGCTCCACGACGGCGCCGACAGTCGCCGGCCCCTGACGCCCGGCGGGGCGGCCTTCGGGTCGCCGGGCTCACCGACCCACAGCGACTGCTCGTTGCCGTTGGTGACCAGGAACGCGATCCGCCGGCCGTTGGGCGACCAGCTCGGGGTGGACTTCGTGCTGCCGGCCGCCTCGAACGCCATCAGCGCCGCCGGCTGGTTGGGCTCGGGCCGCACCGCATAGATCTCGCCCTTGCGGACGAACAGCACCCGCTCGGAGCCGGCGACCGTGGGCCGCTGCGGCCACAGCCCGGCGAGCAGCGGCACGGTCCGCTGCCACGGCCGGTCGCGGCCGACCGGGAACCGGTCGGCGCCGACCGCGCCCGGCTGGCCACCGTCGACCAGGATGCGGACCTGCGCGGTCTGGATCAGCCGGGTCACGGTCCAGACGATCTGGCCGACGCGCAGGCGGCCGTCCAGGCCGTCGGCGGCGCTGAAGCGGCCGGACAGGTCGACGGTGGCCACGCCGTCGCGGTAGCTGAAGCGGTTCAGCGCGGTGCCCGGCGGGATGGCGGTGACCAGCGCGTCGGCCACGCGCCCCTGGGGACCGGCCAGCAGCACCCTGAGGGCGGCGTCGGCCCGGTGCTCCAGCGCGGCCATCGAGTTGGTCCCCACCGGGGAGCGGGGCACGAACACCGGGACGGCCGCCAGGTGCTGGCGGTCGCCGGCGACCATGAACACCTCGACCGGGCTGTACAGCCGCTTGAAGTTGGCGTCGTCGATCCACTGCTCGTCCGGGTTGGCGACCCGCCACTCCACGCCGACGCGGCGCAGCTCCAGGTCGACGGTCACGTCCTGGGTGTCCGGGGTCCAGTCGCGGCCGTCCTCCAGCCGGCCGATCCGCTTGACCTGGATGGACACGATCCGGTGGCCCTGCGAGAGCGTCGGCAGCCGCGGCTCGAACGAGTCGTAGACGTTGATCGGGGTCCGTGACGACCAGTGCTCGACCTGCGAGCGCTTGCCCGGCACCACCCAGCGGGCCACCTGCTTGCTGTCGCCGCTGCTCATCGCGTACATGTAGCCCTGCGCGACCTCGGTCTCGGTGGAGCCGGGCCGCGGGCCGCTGCCCTCGGCGGCGGCCTGCTCCGGCGGCGGCGGGGGCGGGACCGGGGTGACGGTGACGACCTTGCCGGTCGGCGGCACGCCGGCCGAGCAGGCGGCCAGGGTGAGGACGGCGAGGAAGGCGGCCAAGGCGGCGGCCGGGCGGCGGCTACCCACCGACGGGGACCTCCGGTTCTGGCGCGGACGCGCCGGTCGGCTCCGGCTCGGCGGCGGCCGCCTCGTCGGGCAGCTCGGCCTTGGGGGTCACCGCCGGCAGCGTCACCGTGAACGTGGAGCCCTTGCCGACCTCGCTCTCCACGTCGATCGAGCCGCGGTGCAGGTGGACGTTCTCCAGCGCGATCGCCAGGCCGAGGCCGGTGCCGCCGATGCTGCGGGCGCGGTGGGCGTCGGCGCGGTAGAAGCGCTCGAAGATGTGGGGCAGGTCCTCGGGCGGGATGCCCTCGCCGTCGTCGGCGACGGTGACCACCACCCTGTCGTCGCGCCGGCCGACGCGGATGCGGACGCTGCCCTGGCTGGTGTGCTCGACGGCGTTCTTCACCAGGTTGGAGAAGACCCGGTCCAGCCGGCGGGGGTCGGCGCCGACCAGCGGCGGGCCGCCGGCGCGGTCGACGGTGAGGCCGACGGCGACCTTGCGGCCGTGGGCGATCGGGTCGAGGGCGTCGACCACCTCGTCGAGCAGGCTGGCCAGGTCGACCTCGACCGGCTCCAGTGCGATCACGCCGGCGTCGAAGCGGCTGATCTCCAGCAGGTCCTCCAGCAGGTTCTCGAACCGCTCCAGCTCGCGTTCCAGCAGCACCGCGGCCCGCTGGGCGTCCGGGGGCAGGCCGGCCCTGGCGGCGTGGATGTAGTCGGCCGCCATGCGCACGGTCGCCAGCGGCGTGCGCAGCTCGTGGCTGACGTCGGAGACGAAGCGGGCCTGCAGGCTGCCGACGTGCTCCAGCTCGCCGATCTTCTGCGCCAGGTTGTCGGTCATGCGGTTGAACGACTCGGCCAGGCGGCCGAAGTCGTCGTGGCTGGCCGCCTCGGGGATGCGGGCGGCCAGGTTGCCGGCGGCGATCTCCTCGGCGACGTCCCTGGCCCGCTGGATCGGCTTGAGCACGCGGCCGATCGAGATGGCGGTCAGCACCACCACCGCGGCCAGCAGCCCGGCGCCGGTGATCAGCAGGAAGTTGGTGAGCCGGGAGAGGGTCTCCTCCTGGAAGTTCAGCGGGTAGAAGAAGTAGGCCTCGTAGTCGTCCTGGGTGCCGGGCTCGCCGCGGATCGGCGCGCCGACCACCAGCATGCGGCCGGGCCCGACCGGCGACGGGACGTACACGTAGGCCACCTCGGAGCGGGCGAGCACCCGCTCGACCAGGCTCTGCGGGACCTCGTCGATGCTGTAGGCGCGGTCGGAGGTGCTGGAGGTGTCGACGTTGCGCAGCACCACCGCCTTGAAGCTCGGCTGGCCGCCGCCCTTGCCGGTGGTGAGGCGGTCCTGGAGCTGCTTGGAGATCTCGTTGCCGGAGTGGCCGGCCAGGCCCGCCAGGACCTCGGAGGCGTCGCCGGTGAGCACCTGGACCTCCTGCACCGCCTCGGTGCTCTGCTGGCTGTACAGCGACTTGGCCAGCAGCGCGTGCAGCGCGGCGCCGAGCAGCAGCAGCGCGCCGACCACCACCGCCGAGGTGAACACCACCACCCGGGCGCGGAGCTCGAGGCGGGCGAGGCTGAAGCGGCGCACGGCTACCCCTGGTCCGCCGCCTGGGCGTCGGCCGAGGAACCCTCCGGGCCGATCCGGTAGCCGACCCCGCGGACGGTCTGGACCACGCGCGGGTTCTCGGGGTCGTCCTCGATCTTGGCGCGCAGCCGCTGCACGTGGACGTTGACCAGGCGGGTGTCGCCGGCGTAGCGGTAGCCCCACACCTGCTCGAGCAGGACCTCACGGGTGAACACCTGGCGCGGGCGCCTGGCCAGGGTGGCCAGCAGCTCGAACTCGAGCGGGGTGAGGTTGACGGGCTTGCCGCCCTTGGTGACCTGGTGGGCCATGACGTCCATCTCGACGTCGTGGAAGCGGAGCGTCTCGGCCCCGTCGGTGTCGCGGCGGCGCAGCCGCGCCCGGATGCGGGCGACCAGCTCCTTGGCCGAGAACGGCTTGGTGATGTAGTCGTCCGCGCCCGACTCCAGGCCGAGGACCACGTCGACGGTGTCGGTCTTGGCGGTCAGCATGACGATCGGCACGCCCGACTCGAGCCGCAGCTCGCGGCAGATCTCCAGCCCGTCCTTTCCCGGCAGCATCAGGTCCAGCAGCACCAGGTCGGGTTTGGCCTGGTGGAAGGCGGCGATGGCCTGGTCGCCGGAGCGCACGAACACCGGCTCGAAGCCCTCCTGGCGCAGCACGATCCCGAGCATCTCCCCGAGGGACGGGTCGTCGTCGACGACGAGCACCCTGCCCTTCACGCCAACCGCCTCCTCTCGGCCCCGCGGTAATCGGCCAAGGATGTCATGTTGACAGCCTCGACGGGAGGCCCGCGGGTTGTCCACAGAAGCGGCGCGGGCGGTCCGGCGGGCCCCCTCCCATGGAACAATGCGCGAATCGAGCCGCCAGCACCAGACGGGAGGGTCGTGACCAGCTCGCCGCCAGGATGGGGACCCCCACCCCCACCCGGATCCCAGGGACCGCCGCCGGGACCGGGATGGGGCGCGCCGGCGTGGGACGCGCCGGGGTGGGGCGCGCCGCCCGGCTCCGGTCCACCGCCCGGCTACGGCTACGGGCCGCCGCCGCCCAAGGCCGGCTCGGCGCGGACGGGGCCGCTGCCGCTGCACCCGATGACCTTCGGCGACATCCTCGACGGGGCCTTCAAGCTGCTCAAGGCCAACCTGCGGACGATCGTGCTGGTGGCCGCCACCTTCCTCATCCCCGTCAACCTGCTGGCCGGGTTCTTCCAGCGGGACCTGCTCGGCGGCTACAGCCTGTTCCGGGTGCTCCAGGATCCGTCCCTGGCCGCGGACGCGGTCGGGCCGTCCAACGGCCAGCTGTTCGGCACCCTGGTCGCCGTGCTCGCCAGCGTCCTGGTCACCCCGTTCGTCGGCGGCGCCGTCTCGCGGGTGGTCGCCTCCAGCTACCTCGGCGATGAGCTGGAACCCGGCCCGGCGATCCGCGTCACCGGCCGGCGCTTCCTGGCGCTGCTGGGGGCGTTCGCGTGCACGGCCCTGCTGAAGCTGGTCGGGCTGCTGTTCTGCTTCGTCGGGGCGCTGGTGCCGATGACCTTCTTCCTGGTCACCACCCCAGCGGTGGTGGTGGAGGAGCTGGGGCCGATCCGGGCGATGGCCCGCTCGGCCAACCTGCTGCGCCCCCGCTTCTGGCCGGTGATGGGCATCGCGGTCGTCAGCGGGCTGATGGCCTCGGTGCTGGCCAACATCCTGTCCACCCCGTTCACGTTCCTGGCCCTGGCAATCGGCTACCACTGGGGCTGGATCCTGGTGGCCGTCGGGACGATCCTGCCGGCCCTGCTCACCACCCCGTTCGTGTCGGTGGTGGCCACCCTCGTCTACTTCGACGCGCGCATCCGCAACGAAGGCTTCGACCTGCAGATGATCGCCGCCGACCTGGCCCGTGGCAGCAGCGCCCCGGCTCCGTGAGCGCGGCGCGGCGCTGGCCGCCACCGCGCTGCTGGCCACCGTCCGGTCCTCCGACCTGCCGGCCCCGACCCGCGACCCCGCCCAGGCGCGCCGGGTGGTGCGCGAGGTGCTGGCCAGGCGCGAGTTCCGGCCGCCGGACCGGCCGCTGTTCAACCGCGCCATGGACTGGCTGCTGGAGCTGGTCGGGCGGGCGCTGGCGGCCCTCGGCAACAGCCCCGCCGGCGGGATCGTCGGCCTGCTGCTGCTCGCCCTCGCCCTGCTCGGGGTGGGCCTGGTCGTCGCCCGCTTCTCGCGCGGGATGACCCGCAGCCCCGAGCTGGCGGCGGCGCTGCCGGCCGCGGCGCGGCGGCCGCCGGCCGAGTGGCTGGCCGAGGCGGAGGCGCACGAGGCGGCCGGCGAGTGGCGCCAGGCGGTCCGCTGCCGCTACCGGGCGGTGGTGGCCGAGCTGGCGGCCCGCGGGCTGCTGGAGGAGGTGCCGGGGCGCACCGCCGGCGAGTACCGCGGCGAGGTCGGCCGCGGCCTGCCGGCCGCGGCCGCCGACTTCGCAGGGGTCACCGAGCTGTTCGAGGGCGCCTGGTACGGCCGCCGCGCGACCGGCGCCGAGCAGGCCGCCCACCTGCGCGACCTTTCCCGGCGGGTGCTGGCGGAGGCGCGCGCATGAGGGTGCGCGGGGCGTTGCCGTGGCTGGCGCTCGCCGCCGGGCTGCTGCTGGTGGCGCTGGTCGGGGGGCAGCGGCAGGACCAGGGGGTGCCGCTGGACCCGGCCTCCCCCAGGCCGCTGGGGACCAAGGCGCTGGTGGAGGCGCTGGCCGGGCTGGGCGCGCGGGTGACCGTCTCCGGCCAGCCGCCGGCCGCCGGGGTGTCGACCGCGCTGCTGCTCAGCGACGACCTCGACCCGGGGCGGCGGGCGGCGGTGCTGGCGTGGGTGCGCCAGGGGGGCGTGCTGGTGGTGGCCGACCCGGGCTCGGGGATCAGCGACCGCGAGGTGGTCGGCTCCACCCGCGTCGGGCTGCTCGACGCCGAGCTGGAGCGCCGCTGCGACCTGCCGGCCCTGCGCGACGTCGGCCGGGTGTCGGCCCCCGGCGGGGTGGTGTTCCGGGTGCGGGGCGGCGCGCAGGGCTGCTTCCCCAGGGGGCGGGGCGCCTGGCTGCTCGCGCAGCCGCTCGGCGCCGGCACGGTGGTGCGGCTGGGCGGGGCGAGCGCGCTGGTCAACGAGCACCTCGGC
>DASQWY010000668.1:0-17330 GCA_035640005.1 Actinomycetes bacterium | reverse complement strand
CGGATGACGTGGGCGTCGCCCTCGTGCAGCCCGAGGATGCCGTAGGGGTTCAGGCGGGCGTCCATGCAGGCGAGCACCGCGACCTGCCTGGCGGGAGGCATCGGCAGGCCGCCGCTGGCAAAGCCGGCGGCGTAGGCGTCGTTGTTGCGCAGCAGTTCGTCGGTGACGGACATGGCAGCTCCTGGGGGGAGGGCGCGGTCGGGGGGGCGGCCCGGCGCGGCGTCGCCCGGCGGCTCAGTCCACCGCACGCGGCCGCGAGGGCCACGGACAGCCGCAGGTGACCACGCGCCCGTAGTCCAGGGCGCGGTCGCTCGTGAGCAGGACGACCACCATGCCGTCAGCCAGCGTGCGCGCGCCCGGCCCGGCCGGTCAAGCCTTGCCCAGCAGCGCCCGCAGCCCGCCGGCGAGCATGGCGGGCTCGACGTCGCCGAGCACGGTGCGCTGCAGCAGGAAGCCGGGCAGCAGCGCCACCACGGTGGCGGCGACGTGCTCGGCCGGCACGGTGGCGTCGAGCTGGCCGTGGCGCTGGTACAGCTCGGCCAGGCGGGCGAGCTGCCCCCGGGTGCGGCCGATCGCCTCGGCGACCTGGGCCGCCAGGTGCGGGGAGCGCAGCGCCTCCGCCCACACCTGGATGGCGATGGTGCCCACCTGCTGGGTGTCGTCCAGGCGCGTGAGGGTGGTGAGCATCCGCAGGACGACCTCGTCGAGCGGGGGCGGGACCTCGGTGTCCAGCGCCTCGTCGAGCGCGCGGCGGATCTCGGTGATGGCGTCGGTGGCGATCGCCAGGACGATGTCCTCCTTGCCGCGGAAGTAGCGGTAGACCGCGCCGGCCGACAGCCGGGCCTCGCCGAGGATGTCCTGCATGGAGGTGGCGTGGAAGCCGTCGCGGACGAAGCATCGGCGGGCGGCGTCGAGGATCTGCCGCCGGCGGGCGTCGAGGTGGGCCTGGGCCACTCTGGGCATACCCTAAAGTAGAACGAATATTCGTTCTTGACAAGGGGGCGCGGCGGGCCGAGACTGGAAAGAAAGCGAATAGTCGTTCTTCATGAGGAGACGGAGATGTCCGCTCCATCGAGCTCCGAGCAGGCGGCGCCCACCACCTCGGGTTCGGCGGCGAACCCTGTCACCCCGTCCTCGGTGGGGCGGGGGCGGGTGGTGGGCGCGGCGGTGCTGGTGCCGCTGCTGGTGGGGCTGGCGCTGGCGGCGTTCGCGTGGCCGGCGGCGCGGCTGGCGCCGCGGGACCTGCCGGTCGGGGTCGCCGGGCCCGAGCCCGCGGCCCAGGCCGTGCGGCAGCGCCTGGCGCAGCGCCCGGGCGCGTTCGCCGTCCACCGCTACGCCGACGAGGCGGCGGCGCGGTCCGCCATCGCCGACCGCGAGGTGTACGGGGCCATCTCGGTCTCACCCGGCGGCGCGACCCTGCTGGTGGCCTCGGCCGCCAGCCCGCTGGTGGCGCAGCTGCTGGAGCAGGCCGCGACCGCGCCGGGGGTGCGGGTGGTCGACGTGGTGCCGGCCGACCCCGACGACCCGCGGGGCGCGGCCCTCAGCACCTCGGTGCTGCCGCTGGTGCTGGCCGGCATGGCCGCCGGCGTGCTCGGCTGGTGGCTGCCGGGCCGGCGCGGCTGGCGGGTCGTCTGGCTGCTGCTGGTCGCCGCGCTCGCGGGCCTGGCCGCCGACGGGATCGCGCAGGGCTGGCTCGGCATCCTCGGCGGGGACTGGTGGTGGAACGCCGGCGCGCTGAGCCTGCTGGTGCTGGCGGTCGCGGCGCTGGTGACGGGGCTGGGATCGCTGCTCGGCCGCGCCGGGGTGGCGCTCGGGGCGCTGCTGGTGCTGCTGGTCGGCAACCCGCTGTCGGCCGTCTCGTCCGCGCCGGAGCTGCTGCCCTCCCCGGCCGGCGCCGCCGGGCAGCTGCTGCCGCCCGGCGCCGGCGCGACCGTGCTGCGCGGCACGGCCTTCTTCGGCGGCGGCGGCGCCACCCGGCCGGTGGTGGTGCTGGCCGCCTGGGCGGTCCTGGGGCTGGCGGCGGTGTGGGCCGGGTCGCGGCGGCGGCGCGCCGCGGCCTGACCTAGAACGCCGGCGGGGCGCTGCTGGAGCGGACCACCAGCTCGGGCCGCTCCAGCAGGTGGGCCTCGAAGCGGGGGTTGGCCATCCTGGCCGCCAGCAGGTCGACGGCGCGCTCGGCCAGGCGGGCGATCGGCTGGCGCAGGCTGCTCAGCGCCGGCACCATCCGGGCGGCCAGCGGGGAGTCGTCGCAGCCGACCACCGCGACCTGCCCGGGACCGCCGCCGAGCGCCACGCCGAGGTCGGCGGCGGCCCGGACCACGTCGCAGGCGAACTCGTCGCAGCTGGCCACCACCGCGGTCGCCCGCCGCCGGGCCGGCGCGTCCAGCAGGCGCCCGGCCTGCTCGAGCGCGTCGCCGCCGTAGTCCTGGAAGGCGGTCAGCTCGGGCAGGCCGACCTCGGCCAGGGCGCGCCGGTAGCCCTCCAGCCGCCGGTCGGCGACCGGGTCCCCGCCCGGCCAGCCCAGGTAGGCGACGCGGCGGTGGCCGCCCGCCAGCAGGTGCCGCACGGCCAGCATCGACCCGTAGGCGTTGTCGTTGTCGACCCAGCAGTAGCCGGTCTCCTCCCGCAGCCGGCTGAACAGCACGAACGGCGCCCCGGCCCGGCGCAGGTACGGCACCCGCTCGTCGTCGTAGCCGGCGTCGGTGAGCACGAAGCCGCCCACCTCGCGGCGCTCCCACAGCTCCTGGTACCAGGGGACGCGCGAGCCAGGCTCCTTGTCGGTCACGAAGGTGTGCAGCCGGAAGCCAGCCGTCCGGGCCGCCCACAGCAGGCCGACCACCTGCTGCTGGAAGACCAGGTTGAACATGGCGTCCTCGGCCCGGGGCACCTCGAAGCCGACCAGGCCGAGCTGCCGGCGGGTCAGGCGGCCGCCGCCGCCCCGCGGCGCGTAGCCGGTGCGCCGCACGGCCTCGTCGATGCGCGCCCGGGTGGCGGCGCTCAGCACGCCCGGGCGGGAGAAGAAGTTGCGGGCGGAGCTGGCACTGACGCCGGCGGCCCTGGCCACGTCCTCGATCGTCGGGTTCGCACGCATGTGGGCCGCCAACTGTCCCCCTCCGGTCGCGGCCGTACGTAGTTCTTCCAGGTTAGCTTGCTACGAACGCTTGCAAGCAATTTTGTAGCACGGTACAAACGTGTCGCTCGACGGCCGTCCCGGTCGACAGAGCGGGTCCTTGTGGGGGCCTGGGGGGGCCGCAGGCAGGGCCGTGCCGCCTTACCTGGTGCTGGCCCCCGCAAGGGCACTAGTCCGCGCCGATTAGCCCGCAGGCCCAAGTGGTAGCGTGCTGTACATGATCGGGCGCATCGTCATCGAGGGCATCCGGCCACAGGTCGACTGCGGGCGCTGGCCGGCCCGCGCGGTGGCCGGCGAGACCATCCCCGTCAGCGCCACCATCTTCCGCGACGGGCACAACGTCGTGGTCGGCGCCGCGGTGCGGCTCAGCGGCCCGGGCGAGCGGCGCGCCCAGCTGGTGCGGATGACCGAGACCAACCCTGGCGTGCACCTGTGGGAGGCCGAGGTCACCCTGCCGCGGACGGGCTACTGGACCTTCACGGTCGAGGCCTGGACCGACCCGGTCGCCACCTGGCGGGCGGGCACGCAGAAGAAGCTCGACGCCGGCCTGGACATCTCCCTGGAACTGGAGGAGGGCGCCCGCCTGTTCGAGCGGGCCGCCGATTCCGTGCCCGCCAGGTCCCGCGAGACGCTGGCCGACGCCGCCGCCGGCCTGCGCGCCGCCACCGACCCGGCCGAGCGGCTGGCCGCCGCCGCCGACCCGGCGGCGGCCGCCCTGCTGGAGCAGCACAACCCCTGGCCGGTGACCCGCTCCAAGCGGCTGGCCGTCTGGGTCGACCGGCCCCGCGCCCTGTACGGCGGCTGGTACGAGCTCTTCCCTCGCTCGGAAGGGGCCACGGCGACCAGCAGCGGCACCCTCAAGCAGGCGGCCGAGCGGCTGCCGGCGGTGGCCGCGATGGGCTTCGACGTGGTCTACCTGCCGCCCATCCACCCGATCGGCCACACCTACCGCAAGGGCCCGAACAACACCCTCGGGGCCGGCCCGAACGACCCGGGCAGCCCCTGGGCGATCGGCTCGGAGGCCGGCGGCCACGACGCCGTCCACCCCGACCTCGGCACCATCGAAGACTTCGACGACTTCGTGGCCAGGGCGAACGAGCTGGGCCTGGAGGTCGCCCTCGACTACGCGCTGCAGTGCTCGCCCGACCACCCCTGGGTCCGCGAGCACCCCGACTGGTTCACGGTGCGGCCCGACGGCTCGATCCAGTACGCCGAGAACCCGCCAAAGAGGTACCAGGACATCTACCCGCTGAACTTCGACACCCCGGACGCGCCCGCCCTCTACGCCGCCTGCAAGGACGTGCTGGACCACTGGATCGCGCACGGGGTGCGGATCTTCCGGGTCGACAACCCCCACACCAAGCCGGTGCAGTTCTGGGAGTGGCTGCTGGCCGCGGTCAAGGCCGAGCACCCCGACGTGGTGTTCCTGTCGGAGGCGTTCACCAACCCGCCGATGATGCGGACCCTGGCCAAGGTCGGCTTCACCCAGTCGTACACGTACTTCACCTGGCGCAACGGCAAGGCCGAGCTGGAGGAGTACCTGAACGAGCTGGCCCACAGCGAGTCGGCCGACTACATGCGGCCGAACTTCTTCGTCAACACCCCCGACATCCTCCACGCCTACCTGCAGCACGGCGGGCCGCCGGCCTTCAAGGTGCGGGCGGTGCTGGCCGCGACGATGTCGCCCTCCTGGGGCGTGTACTCCGGCTACGAGCTGTTCGAGAACGTGCCGCTGCACCCGGGCTCGGAGGAGTACCTCGACTCCGAGAAGTACCAGTACCGGCCGCGGGACTGGTCGCAGCCCTCGCTCGCCCCCTACCTGGCCCGGCTGAACGAGCTCCGGCGGGCGCACCCCGCCCTGCACTGGCTGCGGAACCTGCGCTTCCACCTGGTGGACTCGCCCGACGTCATCGCCTACTCCAAGCGCGCCGGCGCCGACGTGGTGCTGGTCGTCTGCAACCTGGACCCTGGCGCCGCGCACGACAGCTTCGTCCACCTGTGGATGCCGGCCCTCGGCCTGGACTGGGACGCCGGCGCCTTCGACGTCCACGACGAGCTGACCGGGGCGACCTGGACCTGGCACGGCTCCTCCAACTGGGTGCGCCTCGACCCGCGCGTCGAGCCCGCGCACGTGCTGCACGTCCGCTCCAGATAGGCAGGCAGTCCATGACCGAGCTGGAGACCGCTCTCGCCGCGTTCCTGCCAGGGCAGCGCTGGTTCGCGGGCAAGGGACGAACCCTCGGGGAGGTCCGCGTGGAGGCGTCGGTGCCGCTGCGCGCGGCCCAGCCGGCCCTGCACGCGGTGGTGGCCGCGGTCGCCTACGCCGACGGCGGGGTGGAGCGCTACCACCTGCCGATGGGCCACGACCGCGGCCCGGAGGCCAGGGAGCTCACCGAGCGCCACCCGGACGCGGTGATCATGCGGGCCAGGGGGCCCAAGGGCGGGGTGTTCTACGACGCCGCCCGCGACGAGCGGCTCGGCTCGGTCTACCTGGACCTGCTCGCCCGCGCGGCGACCGTCGAGGAGCTGCGCTTCTACCGCATGCCGGAGTGGACCGAGACCTTGCGCGGCCCGGGCCGGCTGTGCGGCGCGGAGCAGTCGAACTCCTCGCTGGTGTTCGGCAACCGGCTGATCCTCAAGCTGTTCCGCCTGCTGGAGCCGGGCGAGAACCCGGAGCTGGAGGTGACCAGGGCGCTGGCCGCCACCGGTTTCGACGCCTGCCCGGCCCCGCTCGGCTGGATCGAGGGTCTCGGCTCGACCCTCGGCATCCTGCAGCCGTTCTACGCCGGCAGCGTGGAGGGCTGGAAGCTGGCCACCAGCCGGGTCGCCGAGCACTACGCCTCGGCCGCCGGCGACCCGGGCAACTTCGCGGGCGAGGCCGCCGAGCTGGGCCGGGTCACCGCCGAGCTGCACGCCGCCCTGGCCGCCGCGCTCCCCAAGGTGACCGAGGGCGAGCCGGACCTGGGCCGGCGCGGCGGCCGCCTGCTGGGCCAGCTCAGCCAGGTGGCGGCGCTGGTGCCGGCGCTGGCCGCCCGGCGCGAGGCGATCGAGGCGATCTACGGCAAGGCGGAGGCCGCCGCCGGCGGCCGCCACCTGCAGCGCATCCACGGCGACTACCACCTGGGCCAGGTGCTGCGGGTGGGGCAGCGGTTCGTGGTCATCGACTTCGAGGGCGAGCCGGCCCGCAGCCTGGCCGAGCGCCGGCGGCTGGCGAGCCCGCTGCAGGACGTCGCCGGGATGCTCCGCTCCTTCGACTACGCCGCCTTCGCCCCGCCGGCGCTGGCGGGCGAGGAGCTGGACCGCTACGAGGACCGCGCGGGGGCCTGGATCGGCGCCTGCCGGCAGGCGTTCCTTGACGCCTACCTGGGCGCCGCCGCCAAGGCCGGCTGGCTGGCCGGCGACCACGAGCTGCTGCTGCGCGCGTTCGAGCTGGACAAGGGGGTCTACGAGGTCATGTACGAGGCTCGGCACCGGCCGGCCTGGCTGCCGATCCCGCTGGGCGGCATCCGGCGGCTCCTGGAGGCGGGACCGTGAAGCGCAGCGACGTCGACCAGCTGGTCCGCGGCGAGCACCACCAGCCGCACGCGCTGCTGGGCGCCCACCTGAGCGACGGCCACGTGACCATCCGCGCGTTCCGGCCCGACGCCTCCGAGGTGGTCGCGCTGGTCGGCGACGAGCGGGTCAGGCTCGAGGAGGTCCACCCCGCCGGCCTGTTCGAGGGCACCATGACCGGCGACCGGGTGCCCGACTACCGGCTGGAGGTCAGCTACCAGGCCGGCGCCTACACCATCGACGACCCCTACCGCTTCCTGCCGACCGTCGGCGAGCTGGACCAGCACCTGTACGGCGAGGGCCGCCACGAGCGGCTGTGGCGGGTGCTGGGCGCCCACGAGCGCACCGTCGACGGGGTGGCCGGCACCGCCTTCGCGGTGTGGGCGCCGAACGCCCGCGCGGTCCGGGTGGTGGGCGACTTCAACCGCTGGGACGGGCGCCTGCACCCGATGCGGGCGCTCGGCTCCTCCGGGATCTGGGAGCTGTTCGTGCCAGGGGTCGGTGCCGGGACCCGCTACAAGTACGAGCTGGTCACCGCGGAGGGCGCCCTGATCCTCAAGGCCGACCCGCTGGCCTTCGCCACCGAGGCCCCCCCGGCCACCGCCAGCATGGTGTTCACCTCCACCTACGACTGGGGCGACGAGGCCTGGCTGGCGGCCAGGCAGGGCCGCGACCACCTGCACGGGCCGATGTCGGTCTACGAGGTCCACCTCGGCTCCTGGCGCCACGGCAGCAGCTACCGCGAGCTGGCCGAGCAGCTGCCCGACTACGTGGCCGACCTCGGCTTCACCCACGTGGAGTTCATGCCGGTGGCCGAGCATCCCTACGGCGGCTCCTGGGGCTACCAGGTGTCGGCCTACTACGCGCCGACCGCCCGCTTCGGCACCCCCGACGACTTCCGCCACCTGGTCGACGCGCTCCACCAGCGCGGCGTCGGCGTGATCGTCGACTGGGTGCCGGCGCACTTCCCGCGCGACGCCTTCGCGCTGGCGCGGTTCGACGGGACGGCCCTGTACGAGCACGCCGACCCGCGCCGCGGCGAGCACCCCGACTGGGGCTCGCTGGTGTTCAACCTCGGCCGCAACGAGGTGCGCAACTTCCTGACCGCCAACGCCCTCTACTGGCTGGAGGAGTTCCACGTCGACGGCCTGCGGGTGGACGCGGTCGCCTCCATGCTCTACCTGGACTACTCCCGCGGCCCGGGGCAGTGGGTGCCCAACCAGTACGGCGGCAACGAGGACCTGGAGGCGGTCGCCTTCCTCAAGGAGTTCAACACGGTCGCCTACCGCGAGCACCCGGGGGTGATGACGGTCGCCGAGGAGTCGACCGCCTGGGCCGGGGTGTCGCAGCCGGTCTACCTCGGCGGCCTCGGCTTCGGCTTCAAGTGGAACATGGGCTGGATGCACGACACCCTGGACTACATCTCCAAGGATCCCATCTACCGGCGCTTCCACCACCACGAGCTGACCTTCGCGATGGTCTACGCCTGGAGCGAGAACTTCATCCTGCCGATCTCCCACGACGAGGTGGTGCACGGCAAGGGCTCGCTGCTCGGCAGGATGCCCGGCGACCACTGGCGGCGGTTCGCCAACCTGCGCGCCTACCTGGCCTTCATGTGGGCCCACCCAGGCAAGCAGCTGCTGTTCATGGGCTGCGAGCTGGGCCAGGAGGCCGAGTGGTCGCACGAGCGCTCGATCGACTGGGAGTCGCTCGCCGACCCCGCCCACCGGGGCGTGCAGTCGCTGGTGCGCGACCTCAACCGGGTCTACCAGGCGCGGCCGGCGCTGTGGCAGCGGGACTCCACCCCGGACGGCTTCAGCTGGATCGACCCGAACGACGTGGACGACAACGCGATCTCGTTCATCCGCTTCGGCGCGGACGGCGAGCCGCTGGTGTGCCTCTGCAACTTCTCGCCGGTGCCGCGCGAGGGCTACCGGGTCGGCCTGCCCGCCGGCGGCCGCTGGGTCGAGGTGCTCAACACCGACGCGGGCGTCTACGGCGGCTCGAACTTGGGCAACCTCGGCGCAGTCGAGGGCGAGGCGATCGGCTGGGACGGCCAGCCGGCCTCGGCCCGGGTCACCCTGCCGCCGCTGGCGACCATCTGGCTCGCGCCCGAGTGACGCTCGGCCCCCACCTGACCGGGTCCGGCGCGGACTTCGGCGTGTGGGCGCCGCGCTGCTCGTCGCTGGCGGTGCGCCTCGGCGACCGCCTGGTCCCGCTGGAGCGCGACCAGCGCGGGGTCTTCCACGGCAGCGCCGAGGGCGCCCGGGACGGCGACGACTACCTGCTGCTGCTCGACGGGCGGCGGGAGCGGCCCGACCCCCGCTCCCGCTTCCAGCCGGACGGCCCGCACGGCCCGTCGCGGCTGGTGGACCTCGGCGGCCCGCCGGCGCCGTTCACCCCGCCCGCCCTGCGGGAGCTGGTCTTCTACGAGCTGCACTGCGGCACCTTCACCCCGGAGGGGACCTTCGACGCGGCCGCCGGGCGGCTCGGGCACCTCGCCGACCTGGGTGTCAACGCCGTCGAGGTGATGCCGGTGGCCGCCTTTCCAGGCCGGCGTGGCTGGGGCTACGACGGCGTCGACCTGTACGCCGTCCACGACGCCTACGGCGGCCCGGCCGCGTTCCGCCGCTTCGTCGACGCCTGCCACGCCGCCGGGCTGGCGGTGGTCCTGGACGTCGTCTACAACCACCTCGGCCCGGACGGGAACTTCCTGGCCGAGTTCGGCCCCTACTTCACCGACCGCTACAGGACGCCGTGGGGGGCGGCCGTCAACCTGGACGGGTCGGGGTCGGAGTTCGTGCGCGAGTTCGTGCTGGACAACGCCTGGCAGTGGGTGGCCGACTACGGCGTGGACGGGCTGCGGCTGGACGCCGTCCACCGCCTCCACGACGGCAGCCCCGTGCACCTGCTGCGGGAGCTGGCCGACCGGGTCCACCAGGCCCGGCCGGGGACGTTCGTGGTGGCCGAGGCCGACCCCCGCCGGCCGGGCCTGGTCGCCGGCCACGGCCTGGACGCGATCTGGGCCGACGACCTGCACCATGCCGTCCACGTGGCGCTGACCGGCGAGACGGCCGGCTACTACGAGGGCTTCGAGGGGCTCGAAAAGCTCGCCGAGGCGCTGCGGACCGGCTGGGTCTCCGGGGGCAGGCCGCTCGAGGAGGGCTGGGAGCACCTGGTGGTCTGCAGCCAGAACCACGACCAGGTCGGCAACCGGGCGTTCGGGGAGCGGCTGCGGACGCTGGCCGGCCCCGAGCTGGACGCGGTGGCGAGCGTGCTGGTGGCCACCTCCCCGTTCCTGCCGCTGCTGTTCCAGGGGCAGGAGTGGGGTGAGACCCGGCCGTTTCTGTACTTCACCGACCACCGGCCGGACCTGGCCGAGAAGGTCCGCCGCGGCCGCCGCGCCGAGTTCGTCGCCTTCTCCTGGTCGGCGGACGTGCCCGATCCCAACGACCCGGCCACCTTCGAGCGGTCCAGGCTGGACTGGTCGAAGGCCACGCCCGAGGCGTGCGCGCTCTGGCGTGACCTGCTGCGCCTGCGCCGCGAGGTGCCCGCGCTCGGCAACGGCCGCGGCGACCTGGCCAGCGCCACCGCCGACCCGCGGGGCCGCGTGGTGGCGCTGGAGCGCGGCGACCCGTCCGGCTCGCGGGCGGTGGTGGTGGCCAACCTGGCGGGGGGGCCGCGGCGCTCGCCGGTCGACCCCGGCGACCTGCCGCTGCGGCTGGCGACCCGCCCGCCGGAGGGCCCCGGGGTGCTCTCCGGGGCGAGCGCCGCCGTCTGGGCGGCATGACGGGTTTGACGTTGCCCCATCGGTCCGCGGTACAACTCGCTTCGAGATTCGAGCCGAAGGAGCGCAATGGCGGCCAGAATGGAGATCGAGCGGCTGGGCCTCGGCCGCCTCGAGCGACTGGACCTCAAGTCGTTCTGGGGCGAGCAGCTCCCCGACCTGACCCCCTGGTTCGTCCAGAACGTCGACCTGCTCGGCCAGACCCTCGGCATCGACATCACCCCGCTGCAGCGCGAGATCCACGTCGACTCCGGCGCCTTCAACGTGCTCGGCTCCGACGCCCAGGGCCGCCCGGTGGTGATCGAGAACCGCCTGGAGGCCAGCGACCCCAACCAGCTCGGCCAGCTGATCGTGCACGCCTCCGCCCTGGAGGCCGCCGTGGTCGTGTGGGTGGCGCCCCGCTTCCACGAGGAGTTCCGCCGCTCGCTGGAGTGGCTGAACGACCGCACCGACGCCAAGGTGGACTTCTTCGGGGTCGAGCTCGGCCTGGTCCGGATCGGCCGCTCGCTGCCCGCGCCCGTGCTGGACGTGGTGGTGACCCCGCGCGGCTGGCGCCAGGGTCGCCGCCAGGTGCCGCTGGCGACCGCCGCCGCGGCGGCCGCCGCCGCGGCGCCGCCCCCGCCAGCGCACCTGCGCGAGCCGCCGCCCTCGCCATTGCGGGAGCCGCCGCCCTCGCCATTGCGGGAGCCGGTACGCGAGCCGGCGGCACGGCGGACGGAGCCGAGCCTGCGGCCAGAGCCGCCGCCGCTGCCGCCGGAGCCTCCGCCGATGCCGCCCGCCCCGCCGCCGATGCCGCCACTGGCGACCGCGCCGATGTCGAGCCCGCCGCCGATGGCGTCCGAGCGGGCCGGCGGGCTGCAGCCGGCCGAGCTGCGCCACCGCTTCTTCGAGTCGATGTTCGACGCGGTCGCGATCCGCCGTCCCGGCTTCCGCATCCCCAAGTTCGGCTACGAGAACTGGGTGGGCTTCGGCGCCGGCCCGTTCGGCTTCTACGACGTCGCCTTCACCGCCAACGGCGCCGTCCGCGCCGGCATCTACCTGGACATGCAGGAGCGGACGGCGACCAAGCGGCTGTTCGACGACCTCTACGCCGAGCGGCTGGCGGTGGAGACCGCGGTCGGCCGCACCCTCTCCTGGGAGCGGCTGGACGACCGGCGCGCCTCCCGGATCGTGGACTACCGGGAGATCCGCGACCTCGGCAACACCGAGGAGCGGCTCGGCACCGCGGAATGGGCCGCCGAGATGGTCGTGAGCCTCATGACCGCCCTGGACGAGCGCCTGCGCGCCACCGCCCAGGCGCTGCTGCCGCGCGTCCAGGGTGGCGTGTAGCGCCAGGTGTGGACGTCGAGGACCTGGAGCCGGCCGGCACCGTCGACCTGGACGAGCTGGAACGGGCGGCGCGTGAGCGGCTCGGCCAGGGCCTCTACGACTACGTGGCCGGAGGGGCCGGCGACGAGCTGACCCTCGCCGACAACCTGGCCGCCTGGCGGCGCCTGCGGCTGCGGCCCAGGGTGCTGCGCGACGTCGCCCGGATCGACACCGCCGCCACCGTGCTCGGCACCCCGCTGGCCGCGCCCATCCTGGTCGCCCCGACCGGCTACCACCAGCTGCTGCACCCCGAGGGGGAGGCGGCCACCGCCGCCGGGGCGGCCGCCGCCGGCAGCCTCATGGTCGTCTCGACCCAGGCCAACCGCCCGCTCGAGGAGGTCGCGGCGGCCGCCCCGGCGGCGCCGCGCTGGTTCCAGGTGTACGTCCACGTGGACCGGCCGTTCACCGAGGAGCTGGTCGGCCGCGCCGCCGCCGCCGGCTACCGGGCGCTGGTGCTCACCGCCGACCTGCCGGTGCTCGGCGACCGGCTGCGGGACGCCCACAACCAGTTCCGGTTCCCGCCGGGGATGGTGCTGGGCAACGCCGCCGGGCGCTTCGGCGCGGAGGGCGTGGACGTGGTCGCGCACGCCAGCCGCTTCTCCCCCAGCGTCACCCCCGAGACGGTCGCCTGGCTGCGGCGGGTGTCCGGGCTGCCGGTGCTGGTCAAGGGGGTGCTGCGCGGCGACGACGCGGCCGCCTGCGCCGACGCCGGCGCGGTCGGAGTGGTGGTCTCCAACCACGGCGGCCGCCAGCTGGACGGCGCGGTGGCCACCGCCGACGCCCTCGCCGAGGTGGTTGCGGCGGTCGCCGGCCGGGTCGAGGTGTACGTCGACGGGGGGCTGCGGCGGGGCGCCGACGTGCTCAAGGCGCTGGCGCTCGGCGCCAGGGGGGTGCTGGTGGGACGGCCGGTGCTGTGGGGGCTGGCCACCGGCGGGGCGGAGGGCGTGGCGGCGGTGCTGCGGTCGCTGCGGCGGGAGCTGGCGCTGGCGATGGCGCTGTGCGGCGCGACCGGCCTGGCCGACCTCACCCCCGACCTGGTCGCCGGCGCCTGATAGGCTCGGTGTCACACCCTCCGGCTAGGCTGTCACCAGTGACAGGGGAATGTCGGTGTCGAAGCGGAGGGGTGCCGTGCAGACGCTCTTGATCGGGGACCTGGTGGCCGAGCGCATCCACGACCTGCGCCGGGAGGCGGCCGCCGCCCGCGTCGCGGCGGCCGTCCGCGGGCCGTCCCTGGCCAGCCGGGTGGCCACCCGCGGGATGGACGCGCTCGGCTTCTGGCTGATGGGGGCCGGCCTGCGCCTGGCCACCGCCGGCGCCGCCCGGGGGCCCGGCCACCGCCTCACGGGCGGCCGTTGACCGGTCGGTCGTGGCCGGTGGCGGGCGGGTACCGCTACCGGGACGGCGTCCGCGCCGGCGCGCCGGTGGGGGTCGCGGCGCTCGCCTTCGGCGTGTCGTTCGGGGTGCTGGCGCGCTCGGCCGGCATGGGCCGGCTGGCGCCGCTGCTGATGTCGGCCACCACCTTCGCCGGCTCGGCCCAGTTCGCGGCCGCGTCCATCCTGGGCGCGGGCGGCGGGGTGGCGGCGGCGGTGGCCGCCGCCGTGCTGCTGAACCTCCGCTACGGGCCGATCGGCCTGTCGGCCGCGCCCGGGCTGGAGGGGCCGCTGTGGCTGCGGACGGTCACCGCCCAGCTGGTGGTCGACGAGTCGTGGGCCATCTCCCAGCGCGATGGCGGGCGCGTCGACCGGCACCTGCTGGTCGGCGCCGGCTTCGTGCTGTACGCCGGCTGGGTGGGCGGCACCGCCATCGGCGGCCTCGCCGGCGGCCTGGCCGTCGACCCGGCGCGCCTGGGCCTGGACGCCGCCTTCCCCGCGTTGTTCCTCGCCCTGCTGGTCCCGCAGCTCCGCCGGAACGGACCGGAAGGGGAACCGGGGTCCGGCGCGGCCGGTGGGACCGGCGGGACGGTCGGCTCGCGGCGGCTGGCCGCGGCGGGCGGCGCGCTGATCGCGATCGCGCTGGTGCCACTGACCGGCCCTGGCATCCCGATCGTGGTGGCCAGCCTCGCCTGCCTGGTCGGGGTGGTGCGGCGGTGACCGCGGCCTGGATGACCGTGCTGGTGGTCGGGCTGGCGACCATGGCGATCAAGGCGTCCGGCGCGCTGCTGGTCGCCGCCCGCCCGCTGCCGCCGCGGCTGCGCGGCGCCCTCGACCACCTCGCCCCGGCGGTGCTGGCCGCCCTGGTCGTCACCCAGACGGTCGGCGGCGACCGCGCCTTCGTCCTCGACGCCCGCCTGGCCGGGCTGGCCGCCGCGGCGGTCGCGGTCGCCGTCCGCGCCCCGCTCCTGGCCGTGGTCGCGGTGGCCGCCGCGGCCGCCGCCATCGCCCGCCTGGTGTCCTGACGAGGAGGCGCCCATGACCGAGGCCGCATCCGCCAAGCCCTTCGCGTCCAGCGCCGACCTGACCGAGCAGCAGGCCACGCTGGAGGAGCTGGCCGACGGGGTCTACGCCTACACCGCCCAGGGCGACCCCAACTGCGGCGCGGTCGTCGGCGACGACTGCGTCATGGCGATCGAGGCGCGGGCCACCCCGGTGCTGGCCCAGGCCTGGATCGACGAGCTGCGCACGGTCACCGACAAGCCGATCCGCTACCTGGCCCTGACCCACTACCACGCGGTCCGCACCCTCGGGGCGAGCGCCTTCGGGTCCGAGTGGATCATCGCCCACGAGCGCACCCGCGCCCTGATCGAGGAGCGCGGCGCCCAGGACTTCGAGTCCGAGGCGCGCCGCTTCCCGCGGCTGTTCCGCGCGATCGACTCGATCCCCGGCCTCACCTGGCCGACCGTGACCTTCAGCGACGAGCTCACCGTCTGGCTCGGCCGCCGCCGGGTGGAGCTGCGCCACCTCGGTCGCGGCCACACCGAGGGCGACCTGGTGGTGTGGCTGCCGCGGGAGCGGGTGCTGTTCGCCGGCGACCTGGTCGAGGCCCAGGCCGCCCCCTACATGGGCGACGCCTTCGTCGCCGACTGGTCGGGCCCGACCCTGGCGCGGCTGGCCGCGCTCGACGCCGCCGCCCTGGTCGGCGGCCGCGGGCCGGCGGTCCGCGGCGCCGCCGTCGCCGAGGCCATCGCCCAGACCCGCGACTTCCTGGCCACCGTCCAGCGGATCGTGGGCGAGGTCGTGCGCCGCGAGGGGACCGTCAAGGAGGCCTTCGACCTCGCCCACGCCGCCCTGGAGCCACGCTACGGCGGCTGGCCGATCTTCGAGCACTGCATGCCCTTCAACGTGCAGCGCGCCTGGGACGAGTGCAGCGGCCTGCGCCCCCGCATCTGGACCGCCGCACGCGACCGGGCGGTCTGGGACGTCCTGCAGGGTTGAGAGGAGGACCGATGGGCAGGAACCATGGGAGCACCCCCGCGGCCGGGACCGGGGCCAGCGCCGTCGGCGCGGCCGCCACCGGCGCGGCCAGCCTGGGGTTCTTCGCGCTGTTCGCGGCGGCCGGCGGGGCCCTCGCCCTCGGCGCGGTGGCCGTCGGCAGGCTGGTGATCCGGCAGGCGGCGATCCGGCGGCTCCGCATCGGCGAGCTGGAGGTCGACCACCTGCGCGTCCGCCGCCTGGAGGTGCTGGAGCGGGACTGAGGCCGGGTTCGGGGGCGACGATGGAGCAGGTGCCGGTCGCGGTCGTCGGGGCGGGGCCGGTCGGCATGACCGCCGCGCTGTGGCTCGCCCGGCACGGGGTGCCCAGCGTGGTGCTGGAGGCCGCGCCGCGGCTGTCCGGCGAGGGCTCGCGCTCGATCTGCGTGCAGAAGGACGTGCTGGACGTGTTCGAGCGGCTGGGCTGCGGCCAGGTCATGGCCGACCGGGGCGTCTCCTGGACGCTCGGCCGCACCTACTTCCGCGGCAAGGAGCTGTTCCAGATCCGCTTCCCCGAGGTCGGCCGGGACGCCTTCCCGCCGTTCGTGAACCTGCCGCAGGCGGAGATGGAGCGGATCCTGCTGGAGCGGGTGCGGCGCGAGCCGCTGGTCGACCTCCGCTGGGGGCACCGGGTCGAGGGGCTCGAGCAGGACGAGGCGGGCGTGCGGCTGACCGCGGCCGCCCCGGGCGGCACCGCCGAGCTGCGCGCCGCCTACGTCGCCGGCTGCGACGGCGCCCGCTCGGCCGTCCGGCGGCTGCTCGGCGTCGACCTGCCCGGGCACTCGTTCGACGACCGCTTCCTGATCGCCGACGTGCAGGCGCGGCTGCCGTTCCCCAACGAGCGCCGCTTCTTCTTCGACCCGCCCTTCAACCCGGGCCGGCAGGTGCTGGTCCACCCCCAGCCCGACGACGTGTGGCGGATCGACTGGCAGATCCCGCCGGAGGTCGACGTGGAGGCCGAGCGGGCCTCCGGCGGGCTCGACCGGCGCATCCGGGCGGTCGTCGGCGACGCCGACTACCAGCTGGTCTGGCTGTCCACCTACCGGTTCCACCAGCGGGTGGCCGACAGGCTGGCCGTCGGCCGGGTGTTCCTGCTGGGCGACGCGGCGCACCTGATGAGCCCGTTCGGGGCCAGGGGGCTGAACTCCGGGGTGGCCGACGCCGAGAACCTGGCGTGGAAGCTGTGGCTGGTGCTGGCCGGCCTGGCGCCGGCCGCTCTGCTGGCCACCTACCACGACGAGCGCCGCGCGGCGGCGGTCGAGAACGTGGCCATCACCGACGCGACCATGCGCTTCATGGTGCCGCCCACGCGGCTACGGCGGCTGCGCCGCAACCTGGTCCTGCGCGGCAGCGTGCGCCTGCCCGGCCTGCGCCGCCGGGTCGACTCGGGCCGCCTGTCGGCGCCGTGCTGCTACGACCGCTCCCCGATCGTCACCCCCGACCCCGAGCTCGGCCCCGGCCAGCCGGTGCGGCCCGGGGCGGTCGCCCCCGACGCGCCCTGCCGGCCCGTCGCCGGCGGCCCGGCGGTGTCCCGGCTCCGCCAGCTGCTCGGCCACGGCTTCGTCGCCCTGCACCTGGCGCCGGACGGTCCAGGGGCCGCGGCGTTCGCGGCGCGGGCGGCCGGGGTCGCCCCGCGGGCCCCGACCCGGCTGTGGGTGGTGCTGCCGGCCGGGGCGCCCACGCCCGACCTGCCGCCCGGGGTCGGCGGCCTGGTCGACGGCGACGGGCTGCTGGCGGCCGCCTACGGCGCCGGCCGGGGCGGCCTGTGGCTGATCCGCCCGGACGGCCACCTGGCCGCGCGCCACCCGGGCGACGGCGGCGCCCTGCCCAACCTGGTCGCCAAGGCCGCCGGCGAGCGCCTGCCCTCCCCCCTCCCGGTCGGGTAGCCCGTACCGGGCCGCGCCACGAGGCGAGCCGCCCTCGGGCACGAGCGCCTGGACCGTCCAGCGGCAGGCGGAGCTGACCAGGATCGCGTAGCGCCCGGTCGGGTAGGCCGCGGTGCCCCGCCCGTCAGGGCCGGAGCCGCCGACCGCGGGCGCCGGCCCGGGGCCGTCGGGGTCGGCCCGGAAGCTACCGTTCCCGCCCGG
>DASQWY010000667.1:0-4314 GCA_035640005.1 Actinomycetes bacterium | reverse complement strand
CGTCCTCGGCGGGCTCGCCTCGCTCTGCTACGCCGCCTTCCTGCTGCTGCTGCGCCGGGGCGGCAGCGACCTGCGGCGGCCGGCCGGCCCGCTGTTCGACGCCACCCTCGCCGCCGCCGTCACCTGCGGGGCCGCCGGCCTCGCGTTCGACCCGGGCAGCCTGGCCCCCTCCTGGCCCGGGCACGGCTGGCTGATCGTGCTGGCGCTGCTGGCCCAGGTGGCCGGCTGGCTGCTGATCTCCATGTCGCTGCCGCGGCTGCCCGCGGCTCTGACCTCGGCGCTGCTGCTGGTCCAACCGGCGGCGTCGGTGCTGCTCGCCCGGCTGCTGCTGGACGAGCAGCCCAGCGCGACGCAGCTGCTCGGCGTCGCCCTGATCCTCACCGGCGTGCTGCTGGCGGCGCGGCGCCGCACCCCGGAGGCGACCTCACCGGCGTAGCCGTGGTATGCAAGGGCGGCGATGAGGCGAGCGGCGGCAGGTCCCGGGCAGGAGGCGGCGGGCGCCCACCGGCCCGGGTCGTGGGCGACGCTGGCGGCCTACGTGGCGCTGGTGGCCGCCAGCCACGTGCTGTGGATCTCGTTCGCATCGGTCACCGGGCGGGCCGCGCAGGCGTTCCACACCACCGACGTGTCGATCGGGCTGCTGGTGTCGGTGGGGCCGCTGTGCTCGGCGGCGCTGTCCATCCCCGGCGGGGCGGTCGCCGACCGCTACGGCTACCGCGCGCCACTGCTGTGGGCCGGGCTGGCCACCTCGCTGTTCGCCTTCCTGCGCCCGCTCGCCGGCGGCCTGCCGGTGCTGCTGGCCCTCACCGTCGGCCTGCTGCTGCCCCAGCCGGTGCTGATCAACGCCGTGGCCGACCTGGTGAACCGGCACTTCCCCGAACAGGAGGCGGCCACCGCCACCGGCCTGGGCACCATGGCGATCTTCCTGGGCATCACCCTGGGGCTGGTCGCCACGCCCGGGCTGGTCGCGGCGCTGGGGGTGCGCGGCTGCCAGCTGGTGTACGCGGCCGCGTCGCTGGCGGCGCTCGGGGCCTTCTGGCGGCTGGCGCCCTCCCGGGTGCCGGACCGGCTGGCCGCCCAGGAGGAGCTGCGCGTGCGGCCGGCGCTGGCGCGGGTGCTGCGCTCGGTGACCCAGTGGAAGCTGTCGGCGGCCCTGTTCCTGGGGTTCGGCTGCTACCTGGGCATCACCGCCTGGCTGGAGGAGCTGCTGCGGCCCCGCGGGATCGACGAGGCCGGCGCCGGCCTTGTCGCCGGCATGATCACGATCGCGGGCATGGCCGGGTCGGTGGTGCTGGGCGCCGCCAGCGACCGGCTGCGGCGCCGCAAGCCGTTCCTGGTGGCGGCGGGGGTCGCCGCCGCGCCGGCGCTGTGGCTGCTGGGGCAGCTGGGGTCGCTGCTGCCGCTGCTGGCGGCCGCGTCGCTGCTGGGGTTCTTCCTGCTGGCGGCGCTGCCGATCGCGATCGCGGTGGCCTCGGAGGACCGCTCGCTCGGGCCGCAGGTCGGCAGCACCGCGGTCGGGGTGATGCTGCTGGCCGGCAACCTCGGGGGCGCGGTGGTGGTGGCCGTGCTGGGATTGGCGCTGCGCGACGCCGGCGCGCTGACCGCGGCCCTGGCCGTGGCGGTCGCGCTGCTGGCGCTCACCGTCCCCGACCCGCTGCGCCCGGCCGGCCGGGCATGACCGCGCCGTCGCCCGCGGACGGGCGCGTGCTCGCCCTGGACCTCGGCACCTCCGGGCTGAAGGTGGCGCTGGCCACGCTCGGCGGCCAGATCGTCGCCTCGGCGGTGGAGCCGTACCCGTTGCACGTGCTCGGCGGCGGCGGCGTGGAGCAGGACCCGGAGGACTGGTGGGCCGCGATCGTGCGCGGGACCAGGCGCGTGCTGGCCGAGGCCGGGGCGATCGCCGGCCGGGTCGCCGCGGTCGCCTGCAGCGCCCAGTGGTCGGGGACGGTGCCGGTGGACCGCGACGGCCGGCCGCTGACGCGGGCGATCATCTGGATGGACTCGCGCGGCGCCGAGCAGGTCCGGCGGGTCATCGGCGGCTTCCCCTCCCTGCAGGGGTACGGGGTCCGCAAGCTGGCCAGCTGGATCCGGCGGACCGGCGGCGCCCCCGGCCACGCCGGCAAGGACACCCTCGCGCACATCCTCTGGCTGCGCGCCGAGCGGCCGGCCGTGTACGCGCGCACCCACAAGTTCCTGGAGCCGCGCGACTGGGTCAACTTCCGCCTCTGCGGCCGCCTGGCCAGCTCCTACGACGCGGTCGCGCTGCTGTGGGCGGCCGACACCCGCGACCTGCGCGCGGTGCGCTACGACCAGCGGCTGCTGCGCATGGCCGGCCTGGAGCGGGACAAGCTGCCCGACCTGGTGCCGGCCGCCAGCGTGCTCGGGACGCTGCGGCCGCAGGCCGCCGCCGAGCTGGGCCTGCCACCGTCGGTCCAGGTGGTGAGCGGCGCGCCGGACCTGATGAGCGCGGCCATCGGCGCCGGCACCGTCGGCGACTTCGACGCGCACCTGTACCTCGGGACCTCGTCGTGGCTGGTCTGCCACGTCCCGTACAAGAAGACCGACCTGTTCCACAACATGGCCTCGCTGCCGTCGGCGATCCCCGGGCGCTACCTGCTGGCCAACGAGCAGGAGTCCGCCGGCGTCTGCCTGGCCGAGCTGGCGGCCAAGCTGCTGTTCCCGGGTGAGGGGGGCGCGCCCGCCGACCCGTACGCGGCGATGTTCGCGCTGGCCGGGGCCGTGCCGGCCGGCAGCGACGGGCTGATCTTCGCGCCCTGGGTGAACGGCGAGCGCACCCCGGTCGACGACCGCACCGTCCGCGGCGGGTTCTTCAACCAGTCGCTCGGCGTCACCCGCGGCCACCTGGTCCGGGCGGTGCTGGAGGGGGTCGCGCTCAACTCGCGCTGGCTGCTGTCCTACGTCGAGCGGTTTGTCGGGCGCCGCCTGGGGGAGGTCACCGCCGTCGGCGGCGGCGCCCGCTCCGAGCTGTGGTGCCAGGTCTACGCCGACGTGCTCGACCGGGTGGTGCTGCAGGCCCGCGACCCGGTGCTGGCGAACGCGCGCGGCGCGGCCCTGCAGGCATCGGTGGCCCTCGGCCACCTGCGCTGGGACCAGGTCGCCGGCGCGGTGCCGATCGCGCAGGCGTTCGAGCCCGACCCCCGCAACCGCGGCGTGTACGACGCGCTGTTCCCCGAGTTCGTCAACCTGTACCGGCGCAACCGCAAGATCTACGCCCGCCTGAACGCCCACCGTTAGGGGGAGCCCGTGGACCTCGCCGCCGTGGCGGCACGGCTGGAACGCCTCAACCCGAAGGTCGCGGCCGCGGCCGAGCGCCTGGCGGTCGCCATCCCCGCCGTCAGGGCGCGGCTGGACCGCGAGTACGAGCGGATGCTGGCCGGCATGGAGGCGTCGGTGAAGCCCTACCGAGGCCAGGCCGCCTCCTTCCCGCGGCTGCCACCGCACGGGCTGCCCCGCGACCAGGTGCTGCGCGAGGTCGAGGAGCTGGCCGCGCGGGAGCGGTCCCGCTGGCACGACGGCCTGGCCTCCGGCGCCGTCTACCACGGCGACGACGGCCACCTCGCCTTCCTCGACCGGGTGTACGCGCTCACCTCGCAGGTGAACCCGCTCCACGCCGACCTGTGGCCCAGCGCCGCCAAGCACGAGGCGGAGATCGTGGCGATGACCGCGGCCATGCTCGGCGGCGACCCCGGCGGCGACGCCGCACGGCAGGTCGTCGGCACCGTCACCTCCGGCGGCACCGAGAGCATCCTGCTGGCCGTGAAGGCCTACCGGGACCGGGCCCGCGCCACCCGCCGGATCGCCCGGCCGCAGCTGGTGGCCCCCACCACCGCCCACGTCGCCTTCGACAAGGCCGCCCACTACTTCGGCATCAAGCTGGTGCGCGTGCCGGTGGGACCCGACTACCGCGCGGACGTGGCCGCCATGCGCCGGGCGGTCAACCGCCACACCGTCGCCATGGTCGGCTCGGCGCCCAGCTTCCCGCACGGGGTGGTCGACCCCATCGAGGAGCTCGCCGCCGTCGCCAGCGACCGCGGCATCGGCTTCCACACCGACGCCTGCCTGGGCGGGTTCGTGCTGCCGTGGGCCCGGCGGCTCGGCTACCAGGTCCCCGGGTTCGACTTCCAGGTCCCCGGCGTCACCTCGATGTCGGCCGACACCCACAAGTTCGGCTACGCCGCCAAGGGCACCTCGGTGGTGCTGTACCGGGGCGCCGCGCTGCGCCGCTTCCAGTACTTCACCGCGAGCGACTGGCCCGGCGGGCTGTACCTGTCCCCGACCCTGGCCGGCAGCCGG
>DASQWY010000666.1:0-14137 GCA_035640005.1 Actinomycetes bacterium | reverse complement strand
TTCACCGGCTTCGGCGGACCCAGCCCAGGCCGGCAGGGCGGCGTGCTGTGGCTGGTGGTGACCCACTTCCACCAGGGAGGGGCGCCCCACGAGGGGATCCCGATGAGCGTGACCTCCACCGTCAACGCCCCACCCGGGTTGGTGGAGGGGACGACCGTCGGCGAGTTCACGGTGAAGACCGGGGGCAGGGTCCGCTTCCACCTCGCGGCGTGCCCCCGTTCCGCGCAAGGCGGGTAGCAGCCGTTCGGCGGTAGGAACACCCGCGTTCTTCCGGACGCCGGGATGGTGGCGGACGACGGGCCGCTGGTCCCCGTTGCCCGAAGGCCGGTCGGAGTGAGCCTGCTGGAGCCGATCACGGGGCGCTGGGCGGCCATCGGGGCGGTTGCCTGGGTCGCGCTGTTCGGCCTCGGGATCGCGGTCGAGCCCCCGCCGGACAACCGTTCCTAATACGTCAGCGCCGACTGATCGACGCTGACGTATTAGGAACGGTGGCGTTCAGCTCCAGGTTGAACCGGTCCAGCTCCAGGTTGACGCGGGGGTCGGCAGCGGCGGCGCGGACCGCCTGGTTGGCCGGCAGCGGCCGGCCAGCGGCGTCGACCAGGCACAGTTCCAGCTCGGCGCCCAGGGTCGCCGGGCCCACCCCGAAGCCGGGCCGCGCCAGCAGCCGGCCAAAGCTGGCCAGGCACTGCGCGAGCCGCGTCTGGAACCGGGCGTAGTCGGCCTCGTTGAAGGCCTCGTTGTCGACGTCTGTGCCCATGACCGCAACCCCTCATCCAGCACGACCACCCGGCGGGGTGGCCGCTAGCCCCACCAGGTCCATGGCGCGTCCTCGGGCAGCGCGATCCGCCGTCCCGTGAGCACCGCCGGCAAGATCCGGACGTAGCTGGCCTTGGCGCCGGGCGCCCACGGGGACAGCGGCAGCCGGCGCACCCGGGCCAGCTCGGCCGGGTCGGTGACCACCACCGCCTCCCCGCGGACCAGGACGCTCCAGCCGGTGCGGGTGGCCTCGTCGGTCCCGTCGACCTCGAAGGCGACCCGGGCGCCGCGGCTGGCCGCCGCCAGCTTGGTGCCCTCGTCGCTGCGGAACAGCACCGTGTGCTGGTCGAGCAGGAAGTTGACCGGCAGCGCCAGCGGCCCCAGGTCGTCGGTCAGCACCACCCGACCCAGCCGCTGGTCGGCCAGCAGCCGGAAGCACTCCTGCTTGGTCAGTTCCTGCCAGCGGGCATCCCGCACGCTCCTCACCCTCCTCCGACTCGGCCAACACCGGTGGCGCCACCGTCCCGACCGAGCCTGCCCGCACCAGGCGCGGCGCGGCAGGGGCGAAGGTCCGGCCCGCCGCGGGCCATCCGGCCGGACGGTCACCACGCGCAGCGCGAGGTCGTGCCGCGGGGCGACCGCACGGGGCTCGACACGGGCCGAGAGCGGGGCAGCTGCCCGCTGCCGTCCCGACGCCGACCTTGAGCAGCAGGTGCGGCGGCTGTACCGCAGAATTCGCCATTGGGTGCAGATCCCTTGGCGCGCCGTCTCGGGCGTGGAGGGGTGGTCGGGGTCGAGGACCGGCTCAACTGGTCCTGGCGATCCCGCCCAGTTGGGCCTGCATACCCTGGGGGGTACGGTACTTCGGCCCAGGAGGCCGGGACCTTCGCCCCTGGGCGGCCAGCCGCCCGCCGGCCATCCTCTTTGTGAGAGGAATCACAAGGAGGAGGACATGGGCGATGGCGAGGGCACCCTGTCGATCGCGCTGCTGTCCGGCACCGACGACAAGCTGAATGCGGCGGCGCTGCTGGCCGTGGGCGCGGCGGCGCTGGGGCGCAGGGTGGACATCCTGCTGCAGTACTGGGCGCTGGACGCGTTCCGCGCCGGCCACCTCACCAAGGACCACGGGCTCGCCCCCGAGGCGGCACCCGATGGTGCCGCCGCGCTGCGGCGCCTGCAGGCCGAGGGCCGCGGCCAGCACTGGAGCGCGGTGCTCGCCCAGGCCAAGGAGATCGGCGAGGTCTCGGTGCACGCGTGCTCGCTGTCGATGGACGCCTTCGGCCTGGCAAGGGCCGACCTGGACCCGATCGTCGACGACGTGGAGGGCGTGGCGGCCTTCCTGCTCGACGCCGACGGGCAGCTGGTCTTCATCTGAGCAAGGAGGGATTCCGCGATGAGCGAAACCACCACCACCGACCAGGTCATCGACGCCCGCGGCATGGCGTGCCCGGGCCCGCTGCTGTCGCTGATCGGCGCCATCCGCCAGGGCGAGGTCGGCACGGTGCTGGAGGTCTGGTCCACCGACGCCGGTTCCGCGACCGACATCCCCGTCTGGGTCGCCAAGGCCCGCCACGAGCTGGTCGAGGTCGCCGAGGCCGACGGCTACACCCGCTTCCGAGTGCGGAAGGCCAGGTGAGCCGCGATGCCCGCCAACGTCGTCGTGCTCGGCGGGGGCGTCGGCGGCACCCTGGCCGCCAACCTGCTCAGCCGCCAGCTCGGCCGTGACGTCCACGTCACCGTCGTCGACCCCACCGGCATGCACCTCTACCAGCCAGGCTTCCTGTACGCCGCGCTCGGCAAGGCCAACGGCCGCTGGCTCGCCCGCGACGAGCGCACCCTGCTCCGCCCGCAGGTCGACCTGGCCGTGGAGGTGGCCACCCTGGTCGACCCCGGGAGGGGCCTGGTGCGGCTCGCCCACGGCGGCAGCCTCCCCTTCGACCACCTGGTCGTGGCCACCGGCGCGCGGCTGGTGCCCGAGGAGGTCCCCGGCCTGGCGCAGGGCGCCCACGAGTTCTACTCGCTGGAGGGGGCGCTGCGGCTGCGGGAGGCGCTGCGCGGCTTCCGCGGTGGCAGGGTCCTGGTCGGCGTGGCCGGCATCCCCTACAAGTGCCCGCCCGCGCCGGTCGAGTTCACCCTGATGCTCGACGGCTACCTGCGCCGTCGCGGCGTGCGCGCCAGGAGCCAGGTCACGCTGCTGAGCCCGCTGAACCGGGCGTTCACCATCGAGTCAGCCTCCAGGCTGGTGCAGCCGCTCATGGAGCGGCGCGGCATCGGCCTGGAAACCTTCTTCAACGTCGAGTCGGTCGACCCCTCCGCCGGGACGGTCAGCTCCCTGGAGGGCGACAAGGCCGAATACGACCTGCTGGTGCTGGTCCCGCCCCACCGCGGCCAGCGGGTGGTGGAGGCCTCCGGCCTGGGCGACGCCGGCGGCTGGGCGCCGACCGACCGGGAGACCCTGGCGCACCGCGACCACGAGCGCATCTTCGCCATCGGGGACGCCACCGACCTGCCGATCTCCAAGAGCGGCTCCACCGCGCACTTCGAGGCGCCGGTGGTGGCCAGCCGCATCGCCTCACTGGTGCGCGGCACCGCGCCCAAGGCCAACTACGGCGGGCGGGTGATGTGCTTCCTGGAGACCGGCGACGGCCGCGCGACCGCGCTGCGCTTCGACTACGCCCACCCGCCGGTGCCGCCGACCCCGTCTCGCCACTGGCACGCGGCCAAGTGGGCGTTCAACCGCCTGTACTGGGACGTCGTCCCGCAGGGCCGCATCCCCGAAAGGAGCTGCCCATGAGCACCCCCGTCGCCACCACCCTCGACCTCAAGGGATTGGCGTGCCCCATGCCGATCGTCAAGACCGCCGTCGCCATAAGGGCGATGCGGCCCGGCGAGCTGGTCGAGGTGCTGGCCACCGACCCCGGCGCGGTCGCCGACTTCGCCGCCTGGTCCCGCTCGACCGGCAACCAGCTCGTCGAGCAGGGCAGCGACGGCGGCGTCTACCGCTTCCTGATCCGCAAGAGGTGAGCGCGATGACCGACACGCTGCGGGCGTCGTCCGGCCAGCCGGCGGCCATGGAGCCCCGCAAGAGCAACAAGCTGGTGATCTTCACCTGGGGCGGGGACCTCGACAAGGTCTGGCCGACCCTGATCCTGGCCACCTCGGCGGCCGCCATGGGCATGGAGGCGATCGTCTTCTTCACCTTCTGGGGGCTGTTCCCGCTGGTTCGCAACGACGTGCACCTCACCGGCGACAACTGGATGCAGAAGCTGCTGTCGGTCATGCACCGCGGCGGCACCGAGCACCTGCGGCTGTCGCAGCTGAACCTCGGCGGGATGGGCCCGGCGATGATGCGCAGCCTCGCCGCCAAGCACCACGTCGCCAGCCCGCAGGAGCTGCTCGGGCTGGCGCGGGAGATGGGCGTCCGCCTGATCCCCTGCCAGATGACCATGGACCTGCTCGGCCTGGCCCGCGAGGACCTCATCGACGGGCTGGAGGAGCCCGCCGGCGCCGCCACCGCCCTGGCCGAGGCCCAGGACGCCATCACCCTGTTCATCTGAGCGAGTCGAGGTGGTTCCCGTGCATACCCTGAACGTCGCCCACCTCGACGGCGACCGGTTCGAGATGCGGGTGCGCCGTCACCGGCTGGTAGTCGACCAGCCGGTGGCCGACGGCGGCTCCGACCTGGGCCCGACCCCGACCGAGCTGTTCGTCGCCGGCCTCGCCGCCTGCGTGGCCTTCTACGCCGGCCGCTTCCTGGCCCGGCACGGGCTCGGCCCCGAAGGGCTGCGGGTGGAGGCCGGCTTCACCATGAGCGCGGACCGTCCCGCCCGGGTCGACGCGGTCACGCTGCGGCTGGTCACGCCGCGGCCGCTGCCGGAGCAGCGGCGCCGGGCGCTGCTGGCGGTGGTCGACCGCTGCACCGTGCACAACTCCCTCCGCGTCGCGCCCGACGTGCGCGTCGCGCTGCTGGACGGGCCGGGCGCGGAGGAGGGCCACGATGCGGCTTGACGATCGCACCGTCGACGACGTGCTGGCCCGCCTGCGGCGGGTGGAGGGCCAGGTCGGCGGCATCATCCGCATGGTCGAGTCCGGCAGGGACTGCCGCGAGGTCGTCCAGCAGGTATCGGCGGCCTCCCGCGCGCTCGACCGGACCGGCCTGCGGGTCCTGGCCGCCGGCCTGCGCCAGTGCCTGCGCGAGCAGCCGGAGCCGGCCGGCGACGACCAGGCCGAGCTGGAAAGGCTCTTCCTGCGGCTCCGGTAGGCACCGATGACCGAGCAGCCGAACGCCGCGCCGGGCGCCATCGTCACCGCCGGCATGCTGGAGCGCCTGCCAACGCCGGTCGGGCGCTTCCTGTCGCCACCGGGTGGTCGGCCGACCGATCGCGCGCACGGTCTCGCTGTGCCAGCGGGAGGCGGCTGCGCTCCGCCAACCAAGCCGTGGACACCATCGCCATGACGTTGCAATGAACTTGAGCCTGTCTCTCAGTTGACGCCTGGCACTGTGTCGCGTTCAATCCTATGGCGTTGTCGGGGCTCACTATTCTTGGAGATGATTACCATGGGCCGTGAGTCCGTCACCGAGGGCAACCTCGCCGTTCTGAACAGCCCAGCGCTCGAGCTCCCGAAGGCAACCCGCGCCCATGACTTTGGCCGGGCTCTTGAAGCAACCTTCAAGGGCTTCTTCAAACATCTCAACGATCTCGATGGACCGCTGGCAGAATTGATCACCGCCCGGCAAGATCGGATCGAAACGCTCGCCGCTTCAATCATGGACGCCTGGTATTTTGGATCGGACGGCGAGATCGAATCTGCCCTAAGCTGTCTCGACACAGGCCTAGGCTCAGTCCAGAAGGAAATTATCTCAATGAGCCGCCGCCATTCGAGGATCCTTCCTGGGCAGTGCTGGTACCGGCTAGCCGCTTGGGAGGGCGTCAGCGCACGAGAACATTTGTTCCACACGCCGTTCGAGCTTCCGCAGCTCAGCTACCGCTTCAGCACACCCGCCACGCCGTCGCTCTATCTCGCGAACTCCGTCTATCTCTGCTGGCTCGAGTGCGGCCGACCAAGATTCGAGCGCTGCTTCGTAGCACGCTTTGAGATCGATACAACGGGCTTCGAGCTTCTCGACATCCCGGCGAGCAGTGACACCTACATCAGTCCCCTCGACTTCCCCGACATCCCAGGCCTCGACATTGATGCCCGTCAGCTGATGAACTCGCCCTACGTTGAAGAGGTGACGTCCGAGCTCGCTGAGTACCTGACTGTTTGGCCTCTGCTCGCGGCGGCAACCGTCCGCAAGCGGGCGTCGGCGTGGGAGCAACCGCCAGAGTACGTGATCCCGCAGCTGCTCATGCTCTGGGTAAGGGAGAGCGACAGTTACATCGGGATCCGCTACTTCACAAGCAAGATCGATCGATCCACGAATTCCAATGATTGGCCGATCGACCTTGCATTGCCTGCTCGGACGCGGAAGGCGTCGGGGTACTGCGACTTCCTCCGGACTCGCGCACGCTGGACCGAGCCGCAGCCGCTCGCGAAGATGCGCAAGCTCCGCGCTCGCGATCTCGCTACGCCGGCGGCGGCCGAACTGCGGGAGCGACGATCCGGCAAGGTCATGCTGCGCCGCGCCCGCTCGCTTCAGCCATACTTTGAGACGACCTTCGGGAAGATGGAGTACTGGCTTGATCGAGCCGAACTCGAGCTGGCATCGATCTAGTACTCCAGCCGTCGATCGTTACGGGATGCAGGCTCGGCGTCTGTGTGGCTGGAGCGGGCGCGGGCTTGATGTCGGCGTCGCTACTGGAACGCACGGATGACGGCGGCTTCGGCCTGGTCAAGCTTGGACCGCATCCGTGACGCGAGCCGTCTCCACCTCGCGGCCGCGAGGATGCCGGTCACCGCGAGCCATCCAAACGCCAACGCCGGAAGCAGCTTCCACCGCAGCAACTGTCCACAGCATCCGATGCCGCCCACCAACGCCAAGATCTGCCAGTACGCTTGCTGGGACCGGAAGAACTGCTCTGCCTGTTTGCGGTAGGCGAGGACCCGGTCCCTCACGGCTTCATAGGAGAGATCGGCCGGCCAGGCTGGCGCTGGTCCCCCTTGGACTCGGCGGCTAGCCTCCTCAGCACGCTGCTGCAACAAGGCGAGATCCATGCTTAACCGCTGGAACCGGGCGTGCGATCGGGGCACCGCGAAAAGGTAATAGTAGACGCTCCAGCCGACGGCGTTGATGGCGACAAACCAAATCGTCTGAGGCCATGGGACCTCGAAGAAGGCAACGGGCAACACCGTGAGGTCGCTGGTGACCACTGCGGCGTTGAGCAGCGAGATAGCTAGCCGTCGGAACCAAGGTTGGGGCACATTCGCAGCAGGGTGCGGCTCCATCTTGGTCCTCCGGCCGCAGTTGGTGATCCTGGCGGGTGAGGCTGGGTGGGGCGGGACTGGCTGCTGTGCATGACAGGGCGGCCACCGTTGATGATCCGGTGCTGTGCACACAACCGAAGATCAGACGGTGGCCGCAGGCCGCAGCGTAGACGAGATCGATTCTGCTGTGTCGCGCGTTGGACGCCAGGTACCGGCCGCCTGGGCGACCGGCGACGAGGCCTACGGTGCCAGCCCCACGTTGCGGGCCGAACTGGAGGCACGCCAGATCGGCTATGTGCTGGCGGTCGCGCGCACCACCCGGTCCGCTTCGGCGGGGCCACCCACCGGGTCGACGAGCTGCTCACCGTGGTGCCGGCCAGAGCGTGGCAGTGCGTGTCGGCTGGCGCCGGCGCCAAGGGCCACCGCTACCACGACTGGGCCTTTGTCCGCTTGGACCACGACGCTCCTACGCCCACCGACCAGGCGGGGCAGTACTGGCTCGGCCGGCCCGGGCGGAGTCGGTCGGCCAGGGCTGCGACACCACCGCTGTTGTAGCGGTGGATCCAGCGGCGCACCGTCACCGGGTGGCAGCCAAGCAGGTCGGCGATGGCAACCGCGGTCCAGCGGCGCTGCGACAACAAGATCATGACCAGGCGGGCACCGACATGGTAGGGGCCATGGAGCAGGCGGGCCACCTCGCAGGGGCAGCCGGCCGGGTCGGCAGTGCAGTGGGTTTGGCATACACGCTGGGGGGACGCATACTTGCGGCGGCCTCGCGGGTCGTTTGGTGTGTGGAAGCTTCGAACGGTCCCCGAGGCTACTGCGTCCTACGATGCGCCTTCCACCAGCCGGCACGAGCGCAACCCTGGTCACCCGCGTAGCAGGCAGATTGAGCAGCCAACGACGCCGTGAGCGCGTGCGCGAAGTCCGCCGGAGACTCGCCCACGACGGTCCGCCATGGACGCGCGACCGCGCCGGCGACTTCGACGTGGTCTCGGTTCCTGAGCGTGACTGCGACGCGCTTTGCGACCTGCTGATCGCCGAGGGTGTCGAGACGATCGTTGAGGTTGGTCTGGCCTACGGCAGCTCGGCGCTCGCGGTCGGCGAAGCGTTGGTGTCGGTCGGTCGACGGCGACCGCGGCACATCATCATCGACCCGCTGCAGGCCACGGAGTGGTCAAACGTCGGTTGGCAGGTGCTGCGTTCCGCCGGGCTCGATACGATTGCGCGGCTTATTCTGCAGCCGTCGTCAACGGCGCTGCCCCAACTCCTCGCGGAAGGGCTTACCGCCGACGCGGCGTTCGTCGACGGCAGCCACCGGTTCCACGAGGTCTTCGTCGATCTCTACTTTCTCCGCAAGCTCGTTCGGCCCGGCGGCATGATCGTCGTGGACGACTACTGGTGGCCCTCGGTGCGCACCGCAGCACGCTACTTCGAGGCCAACATGGGGTGGCGGGCCATCCCCAGCGCCTTCGACACCGGCACGATCGACCAGGAGACCGGCCATCCACGCCTTCGGGCGCTGCGGTTGCCAGACCCTGCGTTCGAACCGGCATTCGAGCACTTCAAGCCATTCTGACCAGGCAACCGCTTTCGTGCAGAAATTCTGGTCGCCTGCTTAGGCCAATGAGGTCATCGGTCAACGCTGCCACATAGTCATGCCTGCCGGCTCAGCTCTGAGAGCCGATCTCCTACGTAGATAATCCAAGGCGCTAGGGTGGTGGGCGCTCAACTTCCGGCCAGAGATGGAACTCGGGTGGCAGGTAGTTGCGAGCTTCTAGCTTATGGTGGTCGAAAATTTTCGATGGGATATTCGGTGTTGCGGCCGAGGCCTCGTCATATCGCTGGCGGATGTTCTCGACCGCCTTAACTAGGTCTCCCCGGGAGGTATTGCCGACTGCTCCCACCTGTCCGATGTGCCTCCGCAGCGCTCCGAAGCTCCGCGATGCCGTCCGGTGCTCAGCAGCCACATCTGCCGAACGCAGGAAGGTTTGCAATGCCGCTAGGACGGCCGCTGCCACACTCACCATGCCAGTAAGGATTTGTAACCACGGGTCTGCTGGCTCGGTCAGCGTGGCGAAGACGCTGGTGCCGACCAACGCGCTCAGAGCCACCGCGGGGATTCCCAACCAACGGGATCTGACTGTGAACATGGTCGCCGCATCCGCATGAGCCAGCTGGGCTTGGCGGACGCGACGGTACCACTGCAGCAAGAGTAGACGGAGATCGGAGTCCTCAGGCGGATACGTGGGGCCGCTCGGCACGTCAACCGCTCCTGTGTATTCACATGATTCTGCGCGTCACGCCTGGCATTCAACCTCAGTGGCGTCGCGGACAGCAAGCGGCGCTGGAGCGCAAGGGAGCCAAAGTCATCAGCGGGAGAACGTGTGAAGCTACCGTGCGACGCCTTTCGGATCAAACCGCGAGGACCAAACAGCGCGATCGGAAAGAATGCTCGGGTCACCAATATCGAGACTACCGCGGCGGCGCTGGAGCGGCGTGGACAGCGAGAAGTGGCCAGCCGACTCCGCGCCCTGGAGCAAGCCATAGCGACCGACGTGGTTGGTAGCGCATGCGAATAGCGTTGCCTTCAATCTGGCCCGGGCTAGGGCAGGAGCTCAACGTACCCGTCCGTTCCATGCACGCGGATCCGCTGCCCATCCCGGATCATCCGGGTGGCATGCTCCACCCCCACGACGGCCGGCAAGCCGTACTCCCGTGCGATCACCGCGCCGTGGGTCATCAGGCCCCCCACCTCCGTCACCAGGCCCTTGACCGCGACGAACAGGGGCGACCAGCTGGGGTCCGTGTAGGTGGTGACCAGGATGTCGCCCGCTTCGAGATCGGCCTCCGCCATGTCCAGGATGACGCGGGCCCGCCCCTCGGTGGTCCCGGCGGAAACCGGTAAGCCGACCAGCGCGCCGGCCGGCAGATCGTGGCGTCGGTACGCCCCGGCGATGACCTCGCCATCCGAGGTGAGCACCCGAGGTGGCGTGAGCGCTTGGTACGACCTGAACGCGTCCTTGCGCTCGCGGATGAGCTGGTCATCCACCTGGTTCGTGCGCACGACGTCGTGGAGCTCCTGGAACGTGAGGTAGAAGATGTCTTCCTCCTCACGAAGCACCTGGGCCTGCACGAGGCGCTCGGCTTCTTCCAACAAGGCCTGCTTGTACACGAAGTAGCGGCTGACCATGCCGTACTTCGGATACTCCCGGTAGCCGATGTAGGTCCGGACCCGGTCGATCATCCGCTTGGCCTCTTCGGCCTTCCGCTCCCCGTCCGGCAAGGCCCGCAGGCGCTCCAGCAGCTCTCGTTCCTTCTTCCAGGCCTCTTGCCGCCCTTGCTCGAAGCGCCGCTTCCCGGCGCCCGGCTCGAAGTTCTTGATGTTGCCGAGGATCAAGGGCACGAGCGTGGTGGGGCGTTCGCTCCAACGCGACCTCGTGATGTCGATCTCGCCGACGCAGCGCATGCCGTACTTGTCGAGCCAGGCCTCGATGGCGTCTTGCGCTTCCCGCCCACCCGGGAGCTTGGCCAGCTCGTCCAGGAAACCCTCGTCCTCGACGTGCTGCAGAAACGCCACCACGTCCGGATGTGGGCGGATCACGTCCGCGACGTCCAGGAGCGCCAGCCCCATCTCCGACGTGACGTTGTGGGGGACGGACTGCGTGAGCGTGTCGGCCGCGTTCTTCTCGCCCAGCCACGCCTCCAGCCGCTCGTTGAGCCACCAGGTGGCCTCCATCGCCGACATGAACACCTGATGGCTCTGCGGATCGAACAAGATCCGCTTCAGCTCCTGGATGTCCGCCCGGATGAAGTCGAGCAGCCCCGATCCGGACTTCGTCCGGATGTCGCGCTTCAATGCGGCGATGGAGGCCTGGCTGCGCCCGATCAGCTCGGCGACGATGGCCGGATCGGTCTCGACCGCGGCTGGCGCGCCGCCAGCCGGCGCCCCGCCGGGACCCTCGTCTGGGAGCGACCGGATGAAGCCGTCGCGTTCGAGGATGGTCTGCAGCGCGTCCCTGATCAGCGGATCGGATTTTCCCGCGACTTCCAGGAGGCCGGTGCGGCTCGCTGGCGAAGCCAGGACCCGGGTGACGTCGACGAACAGTCTCCCGCCGGCCTCGGCCATCGGCCGGGGGGTCGTCATCTGCCAGAAGGAGAGCCCCAGGGGCTTCGTGGGGTCGGTCATCATCTGCTGGTGACCGACGGAGAGGTAGACGTGGTTCTCGCCGTCGTCGACCGCCGGGATGGGGAACAGCGTGGTGATCGGCCGGCTCTGGACGATCTGGAAGCCATCGTCGGCCAGGCACCATTCGATGTCCTGGGGGCGGCCGAAGCGTGCTTCGATCCGCCGGCCGAGTTGCGCGAGCCGCACGACCTGCGCATCCGTCAGCGCTGGCTGGTCCTGGCGCCCCGGCTCGATCGCCTGTTGCTGCGTCCCGCCTGCCGGCGAGGCGTGGATGGCAAGCCGCTTGGTGGCGACCGCCTTGGCGACGACCTCGCCGTCTCGCACCTTGTAGACGTCCCCGTTCACCAGGCCGGAGACCAAGGCCTCGCCGAGGCCGAAGCTGGCCTCCACGGAGGCGACCTTCCGGTTGGACGTGACGGGGTCGGCCGTGAACAGGATGCCGGCCGCCTGCGGGAAGACCATCCGCTGCACGAGCACGGCCATGTGGACCTTCCGGTGGTCGAAGCCGTTCCGCAGGCGGTAGGTCACGGCCCGCTCCGTGAACAGCGATGCCCAGCACCGGCTGACGTGCTGGAGGATCGCCGCCGGCCCCACGACGTTCAGGTACGTGTCCTGCTGGCCCGCGAAGGAGGCCGTCGGCAAGTCCTCCGCCGTCGCACTGGATCGGACGGCGTAGGCGGCGTGCTCGCCGAGCCGGGCGAGCGCGCGGGTGATCGCCGCCGCCAGATCGTCAGGGACGACGATCGCTTCGAGGGTCCGGCGGATCTCCGCACTGAGCGTGCGGATCGCCTCCCGGTCCTCCAGGTTCAGGCGCGACAGCCGATCGAGCCGATCGTCGATCGACGGCGCTTCCTCCATGATTCGCTGGAAAGCGTCCGTCGTCACGCAAAAGCCAGCCGGCACGCGGATGCCTTCGATCCGCGACAGCTCCCCCAGCTGCGCGCCCTTGCCGCCAACGACAGCGACCTGCGTCTGCTCGATCTCCTGGAAACCCAACACGTAGCAGCCCATCCGCTCACCTCCCTCTCGCGAAAGGGCGCTCGCCACTCCCATCCGGAGGGTTCTGCCCTCGGACGGTGGATTGTGCGGCACGACCCCGGCCTTGCCGCAAGCCCCCCGGCGCGGTATATATTGAGGGTGGCAAGGGGTGCGTTACCTCCTTGCCTTTCTCTTTTTCGTCCGCTGGGGACGACAGAATGACAGGGCCTTGCATCCTGGGATGCGTGGCGGAAATTGCGCCGAGCTGGGTCGTCCCCCCGGCGAGCCACCCAGGCGGCGGCGCGTGCGAGACTGCTGCGCCGACGACCCTCTCCCAGGAGGCCCGATGACCGACCCGACCACCGGCGCCGACGGCGCCTGGCGCTTCGATGAGCTGCGCGCCCTGTACGTCAACTGCACCCTCAAGCGCTCGCCGGAGCCCAGCCACACCCAGGGGCTGATCGACCGCAGCCGGGACGTCATGCAGCGGCACGGCGTGCAGGTCGCCGTGCTGCGCGCGATCGACCATGACATCGCCACCGGCGTGTGGCCCGACATGACCGAGCACGGCTGGGCCAGCGACGCCTGGCCAGCCATCTACCGGCAGGTGCTGGACGCCGACATCCTGGTGCTGTGTGGGCCAATCTGGCTGGGCGACAACAGCTCGGTGATGAAGCAGGTGATCGAGCGGCTGTACGCCTGCTCGCACCTGCTCAACCCGGCCGGTCAGTACGCCTACTACGGCCGCGTCGGCGGCTGCCTGGTCACCGGCAACGAGGACGGCGTCAAGCACTGCGCCATGAACGTCCTCTACAGCCTCCAGCACCTGGGCTACACGATCCCGCCGCAGGCCGACGCGGGCTGGATCGGTGCGGCCGGCCCCGGCCCGTCCTACCTGGACCCCGGCTCCGGCGGGCCGGAGAACGACTTCACCAACCGCAACACCACCTTCGCCACCTGGAACCTCATGCACCTGGCCAAGCTGCTCAAGCAGGCTGGTGGCATTCCGGCCCACGGCAACCAGCGCTCGGAATGGGAAGCCGGTTGCCGCTTCGACTTCCCCAACCCCGACTACCGCTGAGCTCGGCGGCCTGGTGCCTCCGTGCTGTCAAACGGGCCGCTTCCCCGGGATCTCCGCCGGATCCAGCGGCGCCGCCCAGCTCCGTGCGACCGTCAGGACGGTTGCCAGCGCTGCTGGGCGTCGTAGCGCGGCCGCAGCACCCGGCGGTAGACGACGTGCGCGGGGCGCGGCAGCTCGCGCAGGACCGCGGCGGCGTCCTGGCCGTTGGCGTCGTCCAGCACCCAGGTCAGGAACTCGGGCCGCTCCCGGAGCGCGCGCCGTCGCCGTTCGGTGAGCAGGAACCCTCGCCACTCACGCTGCGACAGGTGCCGTTCCAGCAACGGGAAGACCTGCTGCTCCTCGTGGTCGAGATGCCGGCGGAGGGTCTCGCCCAGCCCGCGGGCGGCCGCGGCCACCCCGGCGCCGCTGCCGAGGGCCGCGTCGACCGCCTGGATCGCCGCGTCCAGGTCGCGGTGCTCGGCGACCATGACGTCCAGCTGGTGCAGGTCCTGGGGGTCGGTGAGGTGGCCTCGCAGCACCGGCCACAGGTCGTCGTCCTCGGCGCCGTGGTGCACCTGCAGGATCGAGCGGAACGTGGTCCAGCCCTGCGGCGCCCGCGGAACGCTGCCCGGCCGTTCCAGTTGCGGGGCAAGCGACTCCAGGCGGGCCGCGTCACGGCGCAACCCGGCGTGGATGGCGCGCATGAAGCCGACGTCGGCCGGGCGCCGGTCGTCGCGGGCCTGCTGCCTGCGCCTGACCCGCCTGGCGGCGACCACCGCCAGGCCGGT
>DASQWY010000665.1:0-13867 GCA_035640005.1 Actinomycetes bacterium | reverse complement strand
AGTCGGCGCGGCAGGTGGCCAACCGCGGCCGCCACTTCTTGAGCCCCTACGGCCCTCGCGGGGTTGTGAGCGACGACCCCTGGAGCCTTTGCGGCCGCAGACCCGGGGCTCTGCCCGCCAACCAATGCGCTGGCGGTCGTCGCCGTCGGTGGTGGCGCCCCTTCAGCCTTGCGCTCCCCGGCGAGCTGTGCGCGGTCGGGGCGTGGTTGCTGGCCCGACGGCGGACCGCGAGCGGCTAGGCTGGGCGCGTCCGCCCGCGAGCGCCACACCCAACGGAGGTCGCAGCTGGCCACCTTCTCGCTCACCAGCAGCGCCTTCCCGCCAGGCGCGGCCATCCCGCGTCGCCACAGCTGCGAGGGGGCCGACCGATCGCCGCCATTGTCGTGGTCGTCGCCACCTGCTGGGACGCGGTCGCTGGCGCTCATCCTCGACGACCCAGACGCGCCAGCAGGCCGTTTCACCCACTGGCTTGCCTGGGGCATCGACCCGAGCGCGGGCGGCCTGGCCGAGGGGCAGGCGGCGCCGCTGGAAGGCCGCAACGACTTCGGCACGATCGGCTATCGCGGCCCATGCCCACCCCGCGGGCATGGGCGGCACCGCTACCGCTTCCGCCTGCACGCCGTCGGCGGCGACCTGCGGCTTGCGCCCGGCGCCCGAACCCGGGAGCTGGAGCGCGCCCTCACCGCCGTCAAGGTCGTCGCGGTCGCGGAGCTGGTCGGGACCTACCAGCGCTGACCACGCCGCCTCGAGCGGCGGCTCCTGCCGCGGTGGACGCTTCCGGCGGGAGGAGGGCGCCAACACGCCTCGACCTGCGGTAACAGGCCCGCTCAGCCGCGACCGTTCCGGGAAATCCCAACCTCAAGGCAGGCCCCGGTGCTCGCGCAGCACGCGCCTGGCCGCCCTGACGTTCGGGTACGGCCCACGAAGCTGCTGCAGCTCGGCCGGCTGCCGCTCATACGGCCCGCCATCATCGCCGCATGCCGGGCAGATCAGTTCGTACAATCCCGTGGTCTCCGTCGACGGCGTCCCCGCCGCATCCCAGGTTGAAGGTTGCGCCCGGACATACGGATCGTGCCGCTCCCGGTCCGCCATGACGATGCTCACCTCAGCCACCCCTCGGCGCAGCGCAAGCATGCCGACCTTGAGGTCCCGCCGGCCCAAGGCGCGGCCACCGACGACAACCATGCGCGCCAGACCGCGACGATGCCAGCATGTCCGCCCAACCGGCCAAGACTCGCTCGTCGCAGGTCACTGGCGGTGGTAAGGGCCGTGGCCGTCGCTGCCGGCGCCGGGATCGCACCCTGTGATTGGCCTTGACGGCGTGGCCGCCCGGTGTCAGTGCCTGAGCGCCAGCGCGCGCCCGGGAGGTGCGCATCGCCGTTATTGCCCCAGCCTGAGCCTGCGTGAGAGCTCTCTGGGTGGGGCAGCCGACCGTTACCGGCCGGTGGTGCCAGGCTCACCCGAGCCGGCCGGCTCGGCGCTGGCTTCTCGCTTCAGCGGGGTCAGCCCGGCCAGGCCGGGACTTACGTCCGCTCCACGAGCGGTTACGGTCTCCGGGCCACTCCCGGCGACCACCATCTGCTCCACGAGCTTGGCGAGGTTGACCGCCGCGTTCAGGTCCCGGTCGACCACCAGCCCGCAGCACTCGCAGGCGAACACCCGCGCCGACAGGGGCAGCTTGGCTTTCACATGCCCGCAGCCGCAGCAGGTCTTGGAACTCGGACAGAACGGGTCGGCCTGGACCAGCCTGCCGCCCGCCCAGGTCGTCTTGTAGGCCAGCTGGCGGCGCAGCTCCGCCATGCCGGCGTCGGCCAGTCGGCGGGCCAGCGACCGGTGGCGCAGCATGCCAGCCACGTTCAACTGCTCCACGACGACCGTGCCGTACTCCCGAGCCAGGTCGCTGGTGAGCTTGTGCAGCCCGTCGCGGCGAACCTGGGCCACCCGCGCGTGCACCGGTGCGAGCTGCTGGCGAGTCTGCCGCCATCCTGCCGATGGTGCCCGCCGTTCGCCAACGGGGACCCGCGGTCCCTGGCGGCGGGCCAGCTGCCGGTTTAGCCGCCGCAGCCGACGAAGCTCGCCGGCCAGCGGCGCGGGATTGGGAACCACTTGGCCGGTCGACAGCACCGCGAGCTGCCGGACGCCGACGTCCACCCCGACGACGGCCTGCGGTCGGCGGGGGATGTGCTCGGCGCGTTGGACCTCGACGGTGAAGCTCACATACCAGCGGTCAGCGGCGTGGCTGATGGTGGTCGCCAGGATGCGCGCGGTGCCCTGCTCCAGCCGCCGGGCCAGCTTGCGGGTGGACTCATGCGTCCTGACGACTCCGATCCGCGGCAGCTGCACATGATGGCGATCCGGAAGCACGCGGATGGAGCCGGTGGTGAACCGGCAGGCCTCGCGGGCGCGGCCCTTCCGCTTCGGGCTGGGGAAGCCCATCGGCCTGCCCTTGCGGCGGCCGCTGCGGGAGTCGGCCCAGTTCTTGAGCGCCCGCGCCAGCGCGTCCAACCCAGAGGAGTAGGCCTCCTTGCTGTTCTCCCGCCACCAGGGAGCCACGTGCTGCTTGACCTGGTTCCACTCCCGCCGCAGCTCATAAAGCGTCCACGGCACCGGCACCCGCTGGCCGGCGCGCGCTGCGCCAGCCGTTCCTCCACCAGGTGGAGGCCCCAGTTGAAGGCGCGCCGGTGCGCGCCGGTGTGGGAGGCCAACGCCCGCTGCCGCCGGGGCGAGGGTCCAGAGCGAACTTGAAGGCCTGGGTCACCAGCATGCCGGAGCGTCCTGCCTGCAGGATGGGAACACGTGTTCACATGCTACCGCCCCTGGGCGACACCCCAATCCCAGCCCTGAGAACCAACACATTCCTGAGGACGTGGCAACAGCTCGAAACAGCAAGCTGGCCGTGCTGGTCGGTGCGCCAACGACGGGTGCATGCGGCGCCGTTGCGGATTGGCCCATGCGCGCCACAGGTGGGTCTACATCCACGGGGGCAGGCCTGGGGCCCATCCAGCCCAGGCCACACAGTTGCAGCGGGTATGGTGTGTGGCCACGCCGGCACGCGCGAACGCCGGACAGCATCCGCCGGCGGCGACCGGCCGGTCGCGGAACAAGCAGGTCCGCCCAAGTGTCAGCGCTTGAGCGCCAGCGCGCGGGAGGTTCGCATGGCCCCCTGCCGCACGATCGCGGTGAGGCGCTGCAGGGCAGCGGTGGGCTCGACGGTCGCCGCCGGCACCGAGATCGACACGCAGCCGACCACCGTCCCGTCGGTCGCCAGCACCGGCGCGGCCACGCACGCCAGGCCCGCGCGGAACTCCTCCAGGTCGGTGGCGATGCCGCGCTTGGCCACCTGCCGCAGCTCCCGGTCCAGCTCCTGCGGGTCGGTGGTGGTCCGCTCGGTGAAGGCGGGCAGGCCGTGCTGCTCCAGGTAGCCCTGCCGGTCGGAGGGGGACATGGAGGCGAGCATCACCTTGCCGAACGCCAGCGCGTGGGCGGCGTCGTTGAAGCCGACGTCCAGCGGCTCCACCCGCGGGGTCGCCGGCGAGTCGGCCACGTGCGCCACCACGATGTCGGTGTCGCGGTAGACCGCGTAGTAGGCGGCCGCCCCGGCGCGCTGGTGCACCTCGCCCAGCGCGCTCGCCAGCCCCGGCGCGACCGCCAGCTTCTGGCGGAAGCTGCGGTACAGGGTGGGGATCTTGTAGCCGAGCCCGTAGCCGTGCGACTCCTCCAGGTGCACGACGTAGCCCTCGGACACCAGCGTGTTGAGCAGGTGGTAGGTGGTGGACAGGGCCATGTCGAGGCGGCGCGCGACCGCCTTGGCGGGGATCCCGTCGGGGTTCTCGGCCACCACGTCCAGCACGCGCAGCGCCCGCTGCACCGATCCGACCAGGTCGGGCAGGACGCCTCGTAGCGAGATCGAGTCGTCGGACATGGCCGCCATCCCCACGGAAGGGCCGACGCCTCCAAGGAAATCGAGTATTCCACCCGCCCGCCGCCGCGCCTAGAGGAGCTCGCGTTCTTCGGACAGAAGGCGACGTTGGTTCGTTTTCTCGCCTGGCGGAATCTTCCTCCTTGTCCGGCCAAGACGGGGAGCAGGATGATTCGGGTGGGTGGCGAACGTATCGTCTCCTGGTCCGGCGTCCGGCCGGGCCGGGGACGCACCCTCCGGGAGCTGCCGAACCAAGGAGGTACGCCCCAGGGGACTTGCGTAGACGCCTCGGTCCTCGAGGTGAGGCACCGACTTCCCTCCCGCGAGCACCGACCAGCCTCCGCGACTGCAGCGCGGGCGCTCCGGCGGGAACCGACGACCAGAGCCGTGCATGGGCCGACATGGGTCGGCGGGGGGCGACGAGACAGAGGAAGGTGGTCAAGTTGGCACGCGCCGTACGCGCACAGCCGGCAGAGGGGACAGAGGCGGCCGAGTTCCGTCCCGGCCGGGGTCCCATCGACTGGCTCGGCGGCTGGCGGACCGGCATCGTCGCGCCGGTGATCATCCTGGGGGTGGCGTTCGCCTGGCGGATCTACGAGCAGCCCACCGCCTGGACCAAGGGCATCGACGCCTCCAGCCACGCCTTCACGCTCTACTACCGGCTCCCGCTCATCATCGAGCTGGTCGGGGTGACGCTGTTCACCCTGGGCTGGTGGGGCTGGCTGCTGCGCTCGGGCAGGACGATCGCCCAGCGGATCTCCCACAACGAGGAGGTCCGCCGCATCGCGGTGTTCTGGGGGCTGATCGGGGCGACCTCGGTCACCCTGTACGTGGAGGCGAGCTTCTGGCCCAACCAGGACGCCTCCTGGCACCAGACGGCGGTCCGGGACACGGCCTTCACCCCGGCCCACATCCCCATGTTCTACCTGTTCTTCCCGCTGGGGATCACCATGACCGTGGGCACCTACCTGTACGGCCGCACCAGGCTGCCCAAGGTCTACTCGGTGGCTAACGGCTTCCCGTGGTCGTTCGCGCTGCTGATCGCGGCGTCGGTCACCGAGATGATGCAGGTGGCCATGAACGAGTGGGGCCACAGCCTGTGGATCACCGAGGAGATCTTCGCCGTCCCCTTCCACTGGCCGTTCGTGTTCTACGGCTGGCTGGCCGGCGGGATCTTCGCCCTCTGGGCCGAGACGCTGATCCGGCTGCTCGGCATCGAGGGTGAGGCGGCCGCCGAGGCGGAGCCCGCCGGGGGACAGGAGGTCGTCGCCTAGCGGGGCCACCCACCGCAGCAGCACGCGGCCCCGTCGGGTAGCCAGCCGGGCATGCCGGCGGGGCCGCTCAGATCAGTTCAGTCCGCACCGCCACGTCGATCACGTTGATCGGGGGTAGCCGATGGCCTCGGTAACGGCGGATCTCAAGGCGCGGGAGCGAGCGGGCGAGCTCCGCGCGCTCCTGGGCAAGCAGTACCGATACATCGACCGCAAGTGGGACATCATGTTCTGGGTCACGGCGGCGTTCGTCGTCGGGGCCGCGGCCGACATCACCAAGCAGCTGTTCGCGGGCGACTGGGACTTCTGGACCGACTGGAAGGACGCCCAGTGGTGGCCGATCATCACGCCGTTCGCGATCATCATCATCCCGTCCGCGCTGCAGTACATCCAATGGCTGGCGTGGAAATTCCCGACGGGCGCGGTCTACACCACCGTGTGCCTGTGGCTCGCCGTGGAGATCGGCCGCTGGCTGCAGTGGCGCTACTTCGTCTACTACCCGATCAACTTCGTCTGGCCGGCCTCGGCGGTGCTCGCCGGGGTCTGGTTGGACTGGGTCTTGCTCAAATCGAAAAGCTGGATCATCACCTCGGTGATCGGAGCGATGGGGTGGACCCTGATCTTCTGGGCCACCAACTACGTCATGCTGGCGCCGTTCCTGCAGCCGGTCACCTTCATGGGCCACACGGTCACCCTCGCCGACGTGCAGGGGATCGAGTACCTGCACACCCAGACCCCTGAGTACCTGCGGATGGTCGAGCAGGGCTCGCTGCGGACCTTCCTGGGGGAGACGCTGTACGTGTCGCTCGCGTTCGGCGCGACGGTGTCGATCGCGGGCTACTGGATCGGCCAGTTCATCGGGCGGATGCTCGCCATCTGGCCGATCGGCAAGTTCGCCAAGAAAATCTGACTCCGGCATGACGACAAGGAGGGGAGCGACCATGAGGCGACGGCTCCTTTTCGCCGTCCTGCTGGGGTTCGTGCTGGCGCTGCTGACCGCGCCGGCCGCCTGGGCACACGGCGAGCACTCCCAATCGCCCTGGCTCCGCATGAACACGGTGGCGTTCTGGAACACCCACTTCTCCACCGACACCGTCCAGCAGGGCGACGGCGTGACCATCACCGGCACGCTGAAGATCCTGGAGACCTGGCCGAAGACGCTGCCGGACCCGGAGACGGCCTACCTCACCGTGGAGTCGCCCGGCCCGGCGTTCCTGATGAAGGAACGCACCATCAATGGGCAGACCGCGCCGCACTCGATCTACGTCGAGCGCGGCGACGTCTACAACTACAGCATGACGATCGTCGGGCGGGTGCCGGGCAGGTACCACGTGCACCCGACCTTCGCGGTCAGGTCGGCGGGCACGCTGATCGGGCCAGGCCAGTGGGTCACGGTCAAGAAGAACCCCAACGGGTTCACCAACCCGGTCACCCTCTACAACGGCAAGACCGTCAACCTCGAGAGCTACGGCCTCGGTTGGCCGGTGATGGGCTACTCGATCCTCACGTTCATCATCGGGATGGTCTGGCTGCTGTACTGGATCGTGCCCAAGCCGACCGTCAGCCGCCTGGCCGTCACCAGCCAGATCTCGGTCAACGACGACGGCGGGGACGCCGTGGGGCTGGTCACCAAACGCGACCACCGGATGATGAACTGGATCATGCTGGCCACGATCTTGCTGCTGGCGTTCGGCTTCATCTGGCAGGCCACGGCCTTCAAGGTGAAGATCCCGCAGCAGGTCGACCGCTTCCGGGTCGGCTCGGCGCCGGTGCCGGCGACCTTCGCCACGGCGACGCTGGACAAGGCCACCTACGACCCCAAGGCCGAGACGTTCACGATGAACGTCACCGCCAACAACACCGGCAAGGGCCCGATCACCCTGAAGGCGGTCCACATCGCCAACCTGGCGTGGGGGGTGACCAACAGTCCGCTGCCCGCCGACACCATCGGGGACTCCGGCACCGCCGACCTCTCGCCCGCCGGGCCGATCGCCCCCGGGGCGAACCAGGCCCTGACGCTCACCATCCGCGGCAACGTGATGAAGCAGAACGACCTGCTCCCGCTGGGGCGCAGCGCCGCCAACACCAACTTCGCCGCAGTGCTGCGGTTCACCGACTCGAGCACCAACACCGACAACTTCGTCACCGTCCACCAGTTCGTGACACCCATCTTCGACTGACGACAGCGCACCGAAGCGGCCTGCCCGGGCGGTAATTCGTCCGGGCAGGCCACACGGCCATCCGGCCGGCACGAGAGGGGATGCACCAGCGATGCAAGGATTCGCCCTCGCACACGATCTGGGGCCGTGGGGGATGGTGGCGTTCCTCCCCGTCGGGCTGATCCTGCTGGTCGGCATCCTGCTCGTCCTCGGGCCGGCCTTCACCGGAACGTCCGACTCGGAACAGCCGGAGGACAGCCACGAGGAGGACCGCCGATGACCGCCATCCTCGCCCACATGGCCGGCGGGGGCGGCTGGGCCCTGGTGGCCTTCGCCCCCGCCGGGCTGCTCCTGGTGATCGGCCTGCTGGTGATGATCCGGCCGGTGGTCGACGGGGTCGGCAAGCCGGTCCAGGAGGAGGACCCCGACGACCTCGCCTACCAGCTGCTGGGCGAGGAGGAGGCGCGCGAGTGGCGCCGGCAGGCGCGGCGCCGCCGGGCGGTGCGCAGGCGCCTGCTGCGGACCGCCGCCAGCGACAAGCCCGAAGGCGACCGGGACGCGGTCGGCCGCTAGGAAGGAGCCACGTGGCGACGAGCCCGAGCGTGCGGCGTGGCGAGAGCATCGACCGCCTGCTCGCCCCGGGGATCCTGGCGGGGATGGTGGCGGCGCTGGCGATGGGCCTGTTCACCATGACCGCCGCCGTCACCTGGCAGCACCGCGCGGCCAGCGCGCCGCTGCGCGACGTCGCCGCCATCGCCGACCCGAGGTTCGCGGAGACGCCGGCGCAGCGGGCGGCCTCCAGTGAGCCGTTCGACGCCCCGCGGGAGCCGCAGGTGTTCGCCGGCGCGCTGCACCTGCTGCTGGGCGGGCTGTTCGGCGCGGTGTTCGGGCTGCTCGCCCGCGCCGCCCACCTGCGCGGCCTGGCCGCGGTGGCGGCGGGGCTGCTGTTCGGCCTGGCGGTGATGGTGGTCAGCGCCGCGCTGCTGCTGCCGGCGACCGCCGCCCTGTCCGGCGCCGGCGCGGCGGTCTCGGGGCTGCCGGACCGGCTCGGCTGGCCGACCTTCGCCGCCGCCCACGCGGTCTTCGGTCTGGTCCTCGGCCTGTGGGTGCTGCTGCGGCCGTGGGACGTGGCCCGGGAGCTGAGCGGATGAGCCGGCCGCGGGCCCTTGCCCCGCCAACCGCGCTGCGCCAAGATGACGGGCACGGCGGAGCGCAATTGTCGAGGGCTATTCCTGGCGTCAATCCTGACCTGAATGTTCGGCCCGATTGGGCCGGGTGTCCGGTCGATACCGAAGGAGGTCCGCGAGCGATTCCATAGCCTGGTGCCGATTCCCCCGGACAGACCGCATCGAGGAGCGTGGAGGATGAGGGACGGACAGTTCGTGTTCGACGGCCACAGCGGCTTCTGGGACGCGAGCGCCGAGAACTGCAAGAACCGCTTCGGCGAGGCGTTCATCGAGACCTTCTACGCCTTCCACACCGGCCTGAACCCGCCCGACCCGCGCTGGACCATGGACTACGAGCGGGAGTTCCGCAAGGTCGACCCCGACTGGTACCTGGAGCAGATGTTCGTCAAGGGCGCGGCCGACATGTCGATCCTGTCGACCCAGGTGCTGATGGACTTCTACCACACCGGGTTCGTCAACCCCGAGCGCAACGCCCAGATGGCCGCCCGCGCGCCCGAGCGGATCATCCCGCTGGGCGGGGTCGACCCGCGCGCCCCCGACGCGGTCGAGCAGGTCGAGCGGCAGATCACCGAGCTCGGCATGCGCGGCTTCAAGTGGTACACCGCCGAGTGGCGCGGCGAGTCGCGCGGCTGGAAGGCCAACGACCCGATGGTCTACCCCTGCTACGAGAAGGCGCTGGAGCTCGGCGTCACCAACCACTTCTTCCACAAGGGCCCGGCGGTGGAGCCCCTGTCGATGGAGAAGTTCGACGTCCGCGACATCGACGAGCCGGCCTGGCTGTACCCGGAGATGAACCTGATCATCGACCACTGCGGCGCGCCGCGGGTCGAGGAGTTCTGCTGGATCGCCACCCGCTGCCCGAACGTGTACGCCGGCCTGGCGGTGGTGCTGGCGTTCATCGCCAACCGGCCGCGCTGGTTCGCCGAGGTGATGGCGAACCTGCTGTTCTGGCTGGGGCCCGACCGGATCGTCTACGGCACCGACTTCCCGATCTGGTACCCGCACTGGCAGCTGGACATGTTCATGAACTTCGAGCTGCCCGAGGACCTCAAGGAGGAGTTCGGCGTCGACCTGACCCCCGAGATCAAGCAGAAGATCGTCGGCGGCAACCTCGCCCGCCTGTACGGGGTCGACGTCCCCGCCAAGCTGGAGGCGCTCAAGAACGACGAGTTCTCCCAGCGCCGCAACGAGTTCCTGGCCGGGCAGCCCGCGGTGGAGACCGGCCTGGCAGGGACCGAGTCACGGTGACGGCCGCCCCCACGGGGCCCGCACGCGCACCGGCCGGCGCCCCCGGCGAGGTCCGGGTCGATCCCGAACGCGTCCGCAAGGTCGCCGGGGGCGTCAAGGACCCGGAGGTGCGGACCTCCATCGCCGAGCTGGGGCTGCTGGACGGCGTCGAGGTGGACGGCGGGCGGGTCACCGTCCGCTTCCACCTCACCTCGCCGCTGTGCCCCGCCAAGTTCGCCGGCGGGATCGGCCGGGAGATCCGCCGGCGGGTGGCGCGGCTGCCGGGGGTGGAGGCGGTCGAGGTGGTCATCGGCGACCACTTCATGGCCGAGGCGCTGCACCGGCTGATCAACGAGGGGGACCGCTCCGCCGAGACCCACGGGGTGCTGGGGTGACCGACCCGGTCCGGGCGCTGGCGGGACGCAAGGAGCAGGCCCTGCTCGAGGTGCCCAGCGTCCACCGGATGGCGGCGGTGCTGGCGGCGCGCTGCCGGGAGCCGTCGTGGATCCGCACGCTGGTCGCCGGCCTCGACCGCTTCCGGCTGCTCACCGGCCAGGCCGACCTGGAGGTGCTGCTGCGGGCGGCGCGCGCCGACCCGGCGGTCGCCGAGCGGTCGCTGGCCGCGCTGGCCGCCGCCCTGGACGGCCGCGACGACGCGGCCGTCGCCGGGCTGGCGATGGGCCCGAAGGTGTGGTTCCGGCTCGGCGGCGTGCCGGTCGCCTGGCGGCCGCTGCCGGCCAGCCGCACCGCCAGGCGCCTGCCCGACGCCGGCCCGTCCGACACGGCCGACCGGATCGTGATGCTGGCGCCGATCGGCAGCGGCCTGCACCTGGCCGAGCTGCTGCGCGTGCGGGTCGGCGACCTCGGCTCGCTGGACGCCGACGGCCGGCTGCTGCCCGACCCGGAGGCCGAGCCGCTGGCCGTCCGCTACCAGCAGCTGCGGGGCGGGCCGGTCGAGCGCATCAGCTTCCTGAGCTTCGCGGCGCGCCAGGCGGTCCTGGACGACCTGGAGCGGCGGGCGTCCGCGGGCCGGCCCGCCGGCCCGGACGCGCCGCTGGTCGCCGGCCCCGACGGCGCCCCCATCGGCCGCGCGCGGGTGGCGCGGGCCCGCCGCCGCGCCAACGCCGTCATCCACACCGCCAGCGCCATCAACGTCGAGCTGTGTCGCAAGACCGGGGAGTTCTTCCGCGAGTGGGGGCTCCCCGGCGCCCGGTTCACCCCCACCCCGACCCGGCTGGTCCCCACCCCGGGCGGCGAAGGAGGCGAGGACGCATGAAAGCGGTCCGGATGCACAAGTACGAGGAGCGTCCGACGGTCGACGACGTCCCCGACCCGGCGATCACCGGCCCGCTCGACGTGATCGTGCGCATCGGCGGCGCCGGCCTGTGCCGCACCGACCTGCACATCGTCGAGGGCCAGTGGGCCGAGCGGTCCGGCGTGCAGCTGCCCTACACCATCGGCCACGAGAACGCCGGCTGGGTCCAGGAGATCGGCGAGGGCGTCAGCCACGTCGCGCCGGGCGACACCGTGATCCTGCACCCGCAGGCGACCTGCGGGTTGTGCCGCAACTGCCGCGCCGGCCAGGACATGCACTGCTCCAACTCGGTGTTCCCCGGGCTCAACGCCGACGGCGGCATGGCCGGCTACCTCAAGACCGGCGCGCGCGCGGTCGTCAAGATCGACCCGTCGCTGCAGCCGGCCGACGTGGCCGCCCTCGCCGACGCCGGGCTCACCGCCTACCACGCGGTCAAGAAGGCCTCGCCGCTGCTGTACCCGGGCACCCGCGCGGTGGTGGTCGGCGCCGGCGGGCTCGGCCACATCGGCATCCAGTCGCTGAAGGCGCTCACCCCCGCCGAGGTGATCGTCGTGGACCGCTCCGAGCCGGCCCTGGACCTGGCCCGCTCGCTCGGCGCCGACCACACCGTCACCGTCGACGGCAACCACGTGCAGCAGGTGCTGGACCTGACCGACGGCGAGGGCGCCGAGGTGGTGATCGACTTCGTCGGCGAGCGCGGCGCCGAGGCCGACGCCTGGCAGATGACCCGCCGCAACGGCTCGCACTTCGTGATCGGCTACGGCGGCACCGTGCAGGTCCCGACCCTGGACATCATCTCCACCGAGCGCAACGTCATCGGCAACCTGGTCGGCACCTACAACGACCTGGCCGAGCTGATGACCCTGGCCGCCCAGGGGAAGGTCAAGCTGCACACCCGGACCTACCCGCTGGCGGCGGTCAACGACGCCATGGACGACCTGGACGGCGGCCGCCTGCAGGGCCGCGGCATCCTGGTGCCGTAGCGGGCCGGCGGGCCGGGGCCGGCGCGTGGCGCCCGAGGAGGCGATGGCCAGCGCCAACGGCATCCGCGTGCACTACCTGCGCGACGGCGCCGGCCCGCCGGTGCTGCTGCTGCACGGCTGGCCGCAGACCTGCCGCTGCTGGCGCAAGGTGCTGCCGGCGCTGGCGGAGCGGTTCACCGTGCTCGCGCCCGACCTGCGCGGCTACGGGCTGACCGACAAGCCGCCCGCCGGCTACGACAAGCGCACCATGGCCGAGGACGTGCGCGCGCTGGCCCGCGGCCTCGGCTTCGAGCGGGTCGCGCTGGTCGGCCACGACCGCGGCGCCCGGGTGGCGCACCGCTGGGCGCTGGACCACCCCGACGAGGTCGAGCGGCTGGCGGTGCTGGACGTGGTCCCAACCCTGGCGACCTTCCGGCGCCCCGACGCCACCGTCGCCCGCGGCTACTGGCACTGGCTGTTCCACCTGCAGCCCGACCTGCCCGAGCTGCTGGTCGGCGACCACCTGGAGGCCTACCTGCGCTGGTTCTTCGAACGCTGGACCTGGAACCGCCCGGCGGTGGAGGAGGCGGTGCCCGAGTACGTCCGCGCCTTCTCCGCCCCCGGGGCGCTGCAGGCGGGCTTCCGCGACTACCGCGCCACCTTCCCCGACGACCTGGACGCCGACGAGGCCGACGCCGCCGCCGGCCGGCGCCTGCGGATGCCGGTGCTGGCGCTGTGGGGCGAGGTGGGCCTGCCCGCGCGCCTGCCGGTGCTGGACATCTGGCGCGAGTTCGCCAGCGACGTCGACGGCGGCCCGATCGCCGAGTGCGGCCACTTCCTGGCCGAGGAGCAGCCGGAGCGGCTCGCCGCCCGGCTTCTCGGCTTCCTTGCCGGTTGAGACGGGCGTCGCGGTGGCAAGAGTAGGCTGGTAGGCGGGTGCGAGCCGCGTGCTCGGCCAGCAGCCAGGCGTCGCCCGCCTCCTGTAAGGAGCAGCCTCGTGACCACTGACACCGCCCGTGGCAGCGACCTCGACCGGCTCGCCGTCGACACCGTCCGGACCCTGGCGATGGACGCCATCCAGAAGGCCGGGGACGGGCACCCGGGGACCGCGATGGCGCTGGCCCCGGCCGCCTACGTCCTGTGGACCCGGTTCCTCACCTTCGACCCCGAGGAGCCCGACTGGTTCGACCGCGACCGGTTCGTGCTCTCCTGCGGGCACGCCTCGGTGCTGCAGTACGTCGCCCTGCACCTGACCGGCTACGACCTGGGCATCGACGACCTCAAGCAGCAGCGCCAGTGGGGCTCGCGCACCCCCGGCCACCCGGAGCACCTCCTGACCCCGGGCATCGAGGTGACCACCGGGCCGCTCGGGCAGGGGGTCGGCAACGCGGTCGGCTTCGCCGCCGCCGAGCGCTTCCTGGCGGCCCGCTACAACCGGCCCGGGCACCCGGTGATCGACCACCGGACCTGGGCGTTCGCCTCCGACGGGGACATGATGGAGGGCGTCGCCAGCGAGGCGTCCTCGATCGCCGGGTTCCTGCGGCTCGGCAAGCTGACCGTGCTGTACGACGACAACCACATCACCATCGACGGGCCCACCGAGATCACCTTCGGCGAGGACGTGGAGGCCCGCTACCGCGCCTACGGCTGGCACACCCAGCACGTGGAGGACGCCAACGACACCGGGGCGATCGCCGCCGCCTTCCAGGCCGCCGTCGACCAGCCGGAGCGGCCGAGCTTCATCCGGCTGCGCAGCCACATCGCCTGGGGGGCACCGCACGCCCAGGACACCCCCAAGGCGCACGGCGCGGCGCTGGGCGAGGACGA
>DASQWY010000664.1:0-5590 GCA_035640005.1 Actinomycetes bacterium | reverse complement strand
GCCGTCCGTGGCCACACCCCGCCGCCCTTGGACAGCAGCCCGGCGTCGTAGTCGTCCCAGGAGGACCGCGGCAGGCCGAACAGGCGCTCGCGCTCACGGAAGCTCGCCTCCGGGTCGGGGTCCGGGTCGACGAACACGTGCAGGTGGTTGAACGCGCCGACCAGCTTGATGTGCCGCGACAGCAGCATGCCGTTGCCGAACACGTCGCCGGACATGTCGCCGACGCCGACCACGGTGAACTCGGTGGTCTGGGTGTCCACGCCCAGCTCGCGGAAGTGCCGCTTCACCGACTCCCAGGCGCCGCGGGCGGTGATGCCCATCTTCTTGTGGTCGTAGCCGGCCGAGCCGCCGGAGGCGAACGCGTCGTCCAGCCAGAAGCCGTACTCGCGGGCGATCGAGTTGGCCAGGTCGGAGAAGGTGGCGGTGCCCTTGTCGGCCGCGACCACCAGGTAGGGGTCGTCGGGGTCGTAGCGGACCACCTCCGGCGGGGGCACCACGCGCCCGTCGACGCGGTTGTCGGTGAGGTCCAGCAGCCCGCGCATGAAGGTGGTGTAGCAGGCCATCACCTCCTCCTGGAGGGCCTCCCGGCCGCCCTGGGCGGGCGGCCGCTTCACCACGAAGCCGCCCTTGGCCCCGACCGGCACGATCACCGCGTTCTTGACCATCTGCGCCTTCATCAGGCCGAGGATCTCGGTGCGGAAGTCCTCTCGCCGGTCCGACCAGCGGATGCCGCCCCTGGCGACTTTGCCGCCGCGCAGGTGGACCGCCTCGGTGCGGGGCGAGTAGACGAACACCTCGAACATCGGGCGGGGCAGCGGCAGGCCGGGGACCTTGGCCGGGTCGAGCTTGAACGACAGGTACGGCTTGGGCCGGCGGTCGCGCGTCTGGAAGTAGTTGGTCCGCAGGGTCGCCTCCACCACCGCCAGGAACGAGCGGAGGATGCGGTCCTCGTCCAGGTTGGCGACCCGGTCGATGGCCACGCCGAGCACCGCCCGCAGCGCCCCGGTGCGCTCCTCGGCGTGCTCGCGGCCGACGGGGTCCAGGCGCGCCTTGAACAGCTGCACCAGCCCCCTGGCCACCTGCGCGTTGGAGGCCAGCGCGGACTCCATGTAGTCCTGGCTGAAGGTGAACTGCGTCTGCCGCAGGTACTTGCAGTAGGCGCGCAGCACCACGATCTCCCGCCAGCTGAGCCCGGCCGCCAGCACCAGCCGGTTGAAGCCGTCGCTCTCGGCCTCGCCGCGCAGGATCGCCGCGAACGCCTCCTGGAAGGCGTCCCGCACCCTGCCCAGGTCCAGCTCGCCGCCGCCCGCGTAGGCCAGGCCGAAGTCGTGCACCCACACCGGCCCGTCCGGCCGGCGGATCTCGTAGGGCCGCTCCTCCACGACCTGCACGCCCATGTCCTCGAGCATCGGCACCGCGTCCGACAGCGGCAGCGGCCGGTCAGCCCAGAACAGCTTGAGCCGCAGCGACGCAGGCGGCGCCTCCAGCGGCCGGTACAGGTTCATGTTGAGGCCCTCGCGCTCGGCCAGGTCCTCCATCCGCTGGATGTCGTAGACGGCGTTGCGGGGCGGGAAGTCCTCCAGGTAGGCGGCGGGGAACGCCTCGCCGTAGCGGGTGAACAGGCGGTTGCCCTGCTCCTCGCCGTGCTGCTCCAACAGCAGGGTGTGCAGCTCGTCGCCCCAGGAGCGGGTCACCGTGACCAGCTTGGCCTGCAGCTCGCGCTCGTCGTAGTCGGGCATGCGGCCGGGCGGGACGCGGATGATGAAGTGCATCCGCGCCAGCACCGACTCCGACAGCCACACCGAGAAGTCGAGGCTGGCGTCGGGGAAGGCCTCGGCGAGCACCGCCTCGATCCGCCGGCGGGTGGGGGTGGTGTAGCGGTCGCGCGGCACGTACACCAGCGCCGACACGAAGCGGCCGTACAGGTCGCCCCACAGGAACAGGCGCACCCGGCGCCGCTCCTCCAGCCGCAGGATGCCCACGGCCACCTCGAACAGCCGCTCCTCGTTGATCTGGAACAGCTCGTCGCGGGGGAAGGTCTCCAGGATGTTCAGCAGCGCCTTCTGGTCGTGGCTGTGCCGCGGCAGGCCGGCCCTGGCCAGCACGTTGGCGACCTTGCGGCGCAGCACCGGGATCTCGCGCGGGTTCCGGTTGTAGGCGGCCGAGGTGTACAGGCCCAGGAAGCGGCTCTCGCCGACCACCTCGCCGTGCTCGTCGAAGCGCTTGACGCCGATGTAGTCCAGGTACGACGGCCGGTGCACGGTGGCGTGCGAGTTGGCCTTGGTGAGGATCAGCACGCGCTTCTGGCGGGCCAGCCGGCGCGCCTCGGGCGGCAGCTTGGCGAAGCTGGCCGAGCTCGGCTTGGCCTCGTCGCGCCGCAGGATGCCCAGGCCGGTCCCCTCGACCGGGCGCAGCACGTCGTCGCCGTCGACGGTGAGCAGGTCGTAGGCGCGGTAGCCGAGGAAGGTGAAGTGGTGGTTGTCGATCCACTCCAGCAGCGCCCTCGCCTCGGCCAGCTCGGCGTCGTCGACCGGCGGCGGCCGCTCGTCGAACTCGTCGAGGATGCGGCGGACCTGCTGGCGCATGGCGAGCCAGTCGTCGCAGGCCGCCCGCACGTCGGCGAGGACCCGCTGGATGCCGTCGATCAGCTGGTCGAGGACCCGCTGCTCGCTCTGCCGGTCGACCTCGAAGTGCAGGTAGGACTCGCGCAGCGCGCCGTCCGGCTCGGCGTCGGCGGGCAGCACCTCCTCGAGCTGCCCGCCGGCGTCGCGGCGGACGGTCAGCACCGGGTGGATCGGCAGGTGGATGGTGAGGCCGTGCCGGTTCAGCTCCATCGTCACCGAGTCGACCAGGAACGGCATGTCGTCGGTGACCAGCTCGACGATGGTGTGGACCGAGCGCCAGCCGTGCTCCTCGAAGCGGGGGCTGTAGACGCGCACCTTGGCCGCGCCCGGCCGGCGCCTGGCGCCGAAGCGCCAGTGGGCCAGCGCCGCGCCGTACAGGTCCGGGACCTCCCGTTCCAGCAGGTCCTCGGGCGCGACGCGGGCGTAGTACTGGCGGGTGAACGCCTCGACCCGGGCGCGTTCCTCGGCCGGCACCCGCTCGTTGACGGTGGCGATGAGCTGCTCGATGACCTCCGCTTTGGCCTGCTCAGGCGGCGTGGACATGTCCGGCTCCCCTCCGTCGGTCGGCCCGCGTCCCAACGATGGCAGAATCCGCCCGAGGCGGCGATAGCATGGCGAAACCCGATCCGCCCGACCGAGGAGCCAGCGTGCCCGACCCCGTGGACGCCGCCGTCGCCGGCCTGCGCTTCGACGCGGCCGGCCTGCTGCCCGCCGTCGTGCAGGACGACCGGGACGGCACAGTGCTGATGGTCGGCTGGATGGACGCGGAGGCCGTCCGGCGGACCCTGACCAGCGGCCGCACCTGGTTCTGGAGCCGTTCGCGCCGGACGTACTGGCAGAAGGGGGAGACCTCCGGCCACAGCCAGCACGTCCGCTCGGTCGCCGCCGACTGCGACCGCGACACCCTGCTGGTCCGGGTCGTACCGATGGGGCCGGCGTGCCATATGGGTACCAGGTCGTGCTTCTCCAGTCCGCTCCCGGTTCATCGGGGGGGCGAAGAGCGCCCCCCCGAACCCCCCCAGCCTCCCGCCGAGGCGCTGCCGTGACCGTCGGCGGGCCGCGGCCGGACCTTGAGGAGTTCGCCCGGCTGGCGGCCGGGCACTCGGTGGTGCCGGTCTGGCGGGAGCTGCTCGGCGACCTGGAGACCCCGGTGGGGGCGTTCCGCAAGCTCGGCGGGGCCGAGGGCTCGGTGCTGCTGGAGAGCGTCGAGCACGGCGAGCGCTGGGGCCGCTACTCCTTCATCGGCACCGACCCGTTCGCCACCCTGACGATCGCGCGCGGGCGGGCGACCTGGACCGGCAGCCCGCCCGCCGGCCTGCCCGACGGGCCGCCGGTGCAGGTGCTGCGCGCCGCCCTGCAGCGGCTCCGCTCCCCGTCCCTGCCGGGCCTGCCGCCGCTGTTCGCCGGCGCGGTCGGCTACCTCGGCTACGACCTGGTGCGCGAGCTGGAGCGGCTGCCCGACCAGACCGAGGACGACCTCGGCCTGCCCGACGGGGTGCTGGTGCTGCCCCGTTCGGTGGTGGTCTTCGACCACCTCGGCCAGCGGCTGGTGCTGGTCGCCAACGTGCTGGTCGACGGCGGCACCGACCCGCGCGCCGCCTACGCGGAGGCGGCCGCGCGGCTGGACGCGCTGGCCGACCGGCTGGCGGTCGCCAGCCCGGCGCCGCCGGTGCCGCTGCCGGCCGCCGGCCCGCCCGCCGCCGCCACCAGCGACCTGCCGCCCGGCCGCTACCAGGAGATGGTCCGCGCCGCCAAGCGGCACATCCGCGCCGGCGACGTGTTCCAGGTGGTGCCGTCGCAGCGCTTCTCGGTCCGCACCGACGCCGACCCCTTCGACGTCTACCGGGTGCTGCGGGTGGTCAACCCGTCCCCGTACATGTACTTCCTGCGCCTGCCCGGGGTGGTGCTGGCCGGCTCCTCGCCGGAGGTGCTGGTCACCGTGCAGGGCCGCACCGCCACCATGCGCCCGATCGCCGGCACCCGCCCGCGCGGCGCCGACGTCCAGCACGACCAGGCGCTGGAGGCGGAGCTGCTGGCCGACGAGAAGGAGCGGGCCGAGCACGTGATGCTGGTCGACCTGGCCCGCAACGACCTCGGCCGGGTGTCGCGGCCTGGCACCGTGCGGGTGGCGGACTTCATGCGGGTGGAGCGCTACTCGCACGTCATGCACCTGGTGTCGGACGTGGTCGGGGAGCTGGACGAGGGGGTCGCCGCCCTGGACGTGCTGGCCGCGTCGTTCCCGGCCGGCACCGTCTCCGGGGCGCCCAAGGTCCGCGCCATGGAGCTGATCGACGAGCTGGAGCGGCACCGGCGCGGGCCGTACGCCGGCTGCGTCGGCTACTTCGACTTCTCCGGCAACCTCGACACCTGCATCACCATCCGCACCTGCGTGTTCGTGGACGGCGTCGCCCACTGCCAGGCCGGCGCCGGGGTGGTGGCCGACTCGGTCCCCGAGCGGGAGGAGCGCGAGACCGAGGCCAAGGCCCGCGCCCTGCTGGCCGCGGTCGCCGCCGCCGAGGCCCTGCCGGGCGCGGCGCGGGCGGAGGGGTCCGGGGAACCCCGAAGGGGTGCCCCGGAGAATCGCCCGGCGGCGTTCCGGTCGGGTGGCTGAAGCCCGCCGGTCCCTGCTGGCCGCCATGGTGGCGGTGCTGGCCGGGGTGCTGCTGGCGACCGTCGGGGCCGGCAGGGCGTGGGCGCGGGTCACCGCCGCGGTGCGGCTGCCCGGGATCGGCAGCGGCCGGGTCGGCGCGGCGGCGCTGACCGGCGACGACCTGCGCCCGCTGACCGGGCTCGCCCTGCTCGGCCTGGTGCTGCTGGTCGGGGTGGCGGTCACCAGGGGCCGCGGTCGCTGGCTGGTGGGGGTGGCGCTGCTGGCGCTCGGCGCCGCCCTGGCCGTGCAGGCGGTCGCCGCCGCCGGCCAGGTCCGCGCCGAGGCGGCCGGCCGCGCCCGCGGCGGCCGCCTGGCG
>DASQWY010000663.1:0-2808 GCA_035640005.1 Actinomycetes bacterium | reverse complement strand
CCGCTGCTGGCCTGGCGCCGGCCCGGGCTGCTGCGGCCGCCGCCGGGGCTGCCGCTGCTGGCCGGCTTCGGCGCCTGCGTCGCCGCCGTCAACGCCAGCTACTACCTGGCCATCGACCACCTGCCGGTGGGCGTGGCGGTGGCGCTGCAGTACACCGGGCCGTCGCTGCTGCTGGCCGCCACCGCCCTGGTCCGGCGGCGGGGGCCCGGCTGGCTCGCCTGGGCGGCGGCCGGCTGCACGCTGGCCGGGGCGGTGCTGGTCAGCCAGGCGCTGCAGGGCGTGGCCGCGGTCGACCCGGTGGGGCTGCTGGCCGGGCTGGGGGCGGCCGTCAGCTTCGCCCTGTACCTGGTCAGCGCGGAGGCGGCCGGCCGCCGCGGCGTCGAGCCGGCGGCGGTGCTGCTGTGGGGCTTCGTGGTGGCGGTGGCGGCGTGGGCGGTGGCGGCCCCGTGGTGGTCGTGGCCGCTGGCGAGCCTGCGCGACCCCTCGGTCGCCGCGGCGGTGGCGGCGATCGGGGTGCTCGGCACCCTGGTCCCGTTCTTCCTGGCGGTCGGCGCGCTGCGGGTGGTGAGCGCCCCGGCGGTGGGGATCGCGGCCACCTTCGAGCCGGTGTTCGCGGCGGCGCTGGCGTGGCTGCTGCTCGGCCAGCGGCTCGGCGCCGGGCAGCTCGCCGGCGGCGCGCTGGTGGTCGCCGGCGTGGTCGCCGCGCAGCTGGCCAGCGGCCGCGCGGCAGACCGGATAGGTTCCTCCGGGCGTCGCCGGGTACGGGAGCCGGCGACTAAGGTAGAGGTTGCAGGAGGACCCCACGACCTGGGAGCCGACGGTGAGCGACGAGCGCGACAAGGTCACCACAGGCGGGATGCTTGATCAGCTCCCCGACCACGACCCGCAAGAGACCAGGGACTGGCTGGACTCGCTCAGCGACCTCGTCGAGCGGGAGGGCCCCGGGCGGGCACGCTACCTGCTGCGCCGGGTCCTGGAGCACGCCGCCGGGCTGCGTGTCGGCCTGCCCGAGCTGCCGTCGACCGACTACGTCAACACCATCCCCGCCGCCGCCGAGCCCGCCTACCCCGGCGACGAGGAGCTGGAGCGCCGCCTGCTGGCGATCGTGCGCTGGAACGCGGCCGCGATCGTGTCGCGGGCCAACCGGCCGGCGCTGGGGGTCGGCGGCCACATGGCCTCCTACGCGTCGGCCGCGGAGCTGTTCGAGGTCGGCTTCAACCACTTCTTCCGCGGCAAGGACGGCGGCCCCGGCGACCAGGTCTTCTTCCAGGGCCACTCCTCCCCCGGGGTGTACGCGCGCGCCTTCCTGGAGGGCCGCCTGACCGAGGAGCAGCTGGACGCGTTCCGGCAGGAGGGCAAGCCGGGCGGGATCGCCTCCTACCCGCACCCGCGGCTGATGCCCGACTTCTGGGAGTTCCCGACGGTGTCCATGGGCCTGGGCGCGCTGAACGCCATCTACCAGGCCCGCTTCAACAAGTACCTGGGCAACCGGGGCGTCGCCGACACCTCCGGGTCGCGGGTGTGGGCGTTCCTCGGCGACGGCGAGATGGACGAGCCGGAGGCGCAGGGCGCGCTGACGGTGGCCGCCCGCGACGGGCTCGACAACCTGACCTTCGTGGTCAACTGCAACCTGCAGCGTCTGGACGGCCCGGTGCGCGGCAACGGCAAGGTCATCCAGGAGCTGGAGTCGCTGTTCCGCGGGGCCGGCTGGAACGTGGTCAAGGTCGTCTGGGGCCGGCGCTGGGACGACCTGCTGGCCAGGGACGAAAGCGGCCAGCTGGTCGCCGCGCTCAACGCCATCCCCGACGGGGAGCTGCAGACGCTGGCCGCCGAGGACGCCGCCTACGTCCGCGAGCACCTGTTCGGCGGCAAGGGCCTGCGGCGGCTGGTCGAGGGCCTGTCGGACGCCGAGGTGGTGGCGCTGGCCACCGACCGGGGCGGCCACGACCTGCGCAAGGTGCACGCCGCCTACCGGGCGGCCACCGGGCACCAGGGCCAGCCGTCGGTGGTGCTGGCCAGCACCATCAAGGGGCGCGGGCTGGGCCGCGAGTTCGAGGCCCGCAACGCCACCCACCAGATGAAGAAGTTCGTCCGCGGCACCCTCAACACCTTCCGCGACCGGCTCGGCATCGACGTGCCCGACGAGGCGCTGGAGAAGGGCTACCCGCCCTACTACCGGCCGCCGGAGGACTCCGAGCTGCACCAGTACCTGCTGTCGCACCGCCGCGAGCTGGGCGGGCCGCTGCCCCGTCGGGTGGTCCGCTCCCACCCGCTCAACCTGCCAGGCGAGGACCTGTACGCCCGCCTGAAGATGGGCTCGGGCAAGCAGGAGGTCGCCACCACCATGGCGTTGGTGCGGCTCATCAAGGACCTGCTGCGCAACCGCGACGTCGGCACCCGGATCGTGCCGATCATCCCCGACGAGGCGCGCACCTTCGGGATGGACTCGCTGTTCCCCGCCCTGAAGATCTACTCGGTCAAGGGGATGACCTACGACGCGGTCGACCGCGACCTGGTGCTGTCCTACAAGGAGGACGCCAAGGGGCAGATCCTGCACGAGGGGATCACCGAGGGCGGCGCGATGGGCTCGTTCGCGGCCGCCGGCACCAGCTACGCGACCTTCGGCGAGCCGATGATCCCGCTGTACATCTTCTACTCGATGTTCGGCTTCCAGCGGACCGGCGACTCCATCTGGAGCGCCGCCGACCAGCGCGCCCGCGGCTTCCTGATCGGCGCCACCGCCGGCCGCACCACCCTGAACGGCGAGGGCCTGCAGCACCAGGACGGCCACTCGCTGCTGGTCGCCAC